>JABEVI010000102.1 GCA_013044085.1 Steroidobacteraceae bacterium | reverse complement strand
CTTCCCACCCTGAGCTTGTTTCCCACCCTGTGGTGGTTGCTTGTTCTGACCCGGCTTCGCGCCCTGGCCTTGCTTGCCTTGCTTGCCTTGCTTGCCGGCACCAGCAGACGATTTCTGTTGCTGTTGCTGTTGCTGTTGCTGTTTCTGCTTCTGTTTTTGCTTTTGCAGTTGCTTGGCGACCAGATCGCGATTGTGGAGCGCATCCCGATACAGCCGGCTGTGCGGCGGGGCCTTCCGCAGCGCCGTCGAGTAGGCGCCGAGCGCCGCGGACAACTGGCCGGCTCGCGCCAGCGCATTACCGCGATTGTACTGGGAGAGAGGATCCGGGAATGGCTGCAGCTGCCGGGCCGCGGCCACGTATTGATGGGCCTCGATCTGCGCGTAGGCTTTGCGGCGCGGGTCTCGGAACAAGCGAGCCGCCGCCGCCGCATGGCCGCTCGCGAGCAATCGCTCGGCACGCTGGTCCGGAGTCGACCACAAGCCCGCCCAACTCATCGCATGCGCCTCGACACTCGCTAACAGTGCCGCTGCCAGCAACGCCGGGCGCCAGCCACGCCGCGCGCTCACAACCACCCCCGGCGCGCGAGACTTGCGGCGACGAGCAACAGCGGTGGTAACAGCCAGTAGCCTTCATTGCGCCACGCATCGACCCGTTCGGCGTTCGCCGCCTTGGCCCGGGCCAACGGGCTCACGCTCTTTGCGTGCAGCAGGTCGATCAGTCGGCCAAGCGAATTGGCGGACCAATAACTCCCACCGCCGGCCGCCGCGAGGCGGTGCAACAAGTCGAGCGGTAACTTGGAAATCACGATGCCGCCCGCGGCGTTGTGGACGAAGCCGCCGCTGGCGTCGGGTTCAGGCGCACCGCTCGCGGTGCCGACCCCGACGACATCCACGCGCGCGCCGAGCCGGTGCACACGCTGTGCCGCCAAAAACGCCGCCGCCGGGTCATCGAAGCCGTCGGTCAACACGATGATGCGCCCGTTGCGGCTGCCGGCCTGCTTCAACAGCGAGGCAGCCTGATCGAGCGCCGGTGCGATTTGGTGACCCGACTCCGGCATGATGCTCGGCACGAGCGGTTGCAGCAGCGACTGAATCGTCGCGACGTCGCTCGTCAGCGGCACCACGGTGTGCGCCTCACCGGCGAACACGATCAGGCCGACGTGCGCATCCTGGGCCGCGCGCAGCAAGTCCTCGACCAGGTAGTGAGCCCGCGTGATCCGGTTCGGCGGCAAATCCGCCGCGTTCATCGACGGCGACAAGTCGAGCAAAATGACCCAGTCGGCCGGCTCCCGATACGCCGCGCTCTCGACACGTCTCCAAGCCGGACCGGCGAGCGCGATCGACGCCAAAATCCAGGCAAGACTGAGCGGCAGCCACGGCGAGTGCCGGTGGGCGCCCTCCTCGAGACGCAGCGCCGGCAACAAGTCGGCATCGACGACCGTATCCCAGTTGCCGGCGCGCCGCGAACGCCAGCCGAACCACAGGGCGATGAGCAAGAGCGGCACGATCAGCAGCAGCCAGCGCGGGTAGAGGAAATGAAATTCAGCGAACGCATTCATAGCCATGAACGCGCCCCCAGTGCCGCCGCGGGCACGCTGAGTAGCAGCGCGAGCGCGAGCGGATACAGAAACCACTCGTCGGTCGGCCGCAACCATTGGGCGCGGCCGGCGACCGGTTCGAGTTGGTCGATGCGTCGATAGACGGCGCGCAGGGTGTGCGCATCGGTGGCTCGAAAGTACTGCCCGCCAGTGATTTTGGCGATCTGCCGCAGCGCGTGCTCATCGAGGTCATTGTTGCCGCCGAGCCCGAACGGACCGCTGCCGGCGGGCGCGCCGACACCGATCGTGTAGATCTTCAGCCCCACCTGCTTGGCAAAATGGGCCGCCTGGATCGGACCGAGCGCGCCGGTGTTGCTTTGGCCGTCGGTCAACAGGATCAGCACGGTGTGTTTGGCGCCGCGGCCGCTCGCGGGCTGCCCGGGCTGCGCGCGCAAGCGCTTGATCGCGAGCCCGATCGCATCGCCGATCGCGGTCTGCGGGCCGGCCATACCGACCATCGCTTCATCGAGGAAACGATGCACGGTTTTCAGATCCGCGGTCACCGGCGCCTGCAGGTAGGGCCGCGTACCGAACAGGATCAAGCCGACCTGGTCGCCGCGACGGCTGTCGATGAAGCGGCCGGCGACCTGTTGCACGACCTGCAGGCGGCTCGCATCGTTCGCCATGTCCTGGGTCGCCATCGAGCCGGACAGGTCCACGGCAAGCAGGATGCGCCGCCCGGTGGTCGGCGAGGGCAGTGGCTCGCCGAGCCACTGCGGGCGCATCGCCGCCAACACGAGGAGGATCCAGATCGCCGAGAACAGCACGCGCGTGATCCGCCGCGCGCCGCCGACCCGCGCGCGGCCGGACTCGAAGGTCGTGGCGAACGGCAGGAAAATCGCCGCACCACCCGGCTGCGCGTCGGCGCGCACGCGACGGTGTATCCACGGCAGGGGAGCGAGCGCCGCCATCCAGGGCCAGGCCACGTGAATCATGACGTCGCTCCTTCGGCGCGTGCGGGCCGCTGATGCGCGTGCCGCAGGAATCTCTCGGCGGCGGCGAACCAGATCTCGCGATCCTGGTCGCGCTGCTCGCCGAGCACGCCGGCGAAATTCGCGCGCAACAGCGCCTGCCCGGGCGCGCCCCGCAACGCCTCGGCGCCACCGTCGGCGAGCAGTCGCAACCACGCATCCCCATGCAGGCGCGCCGCGCGGTCCTTGCCGTAAACCGCGAGCGCGTAGCGCCGCAACAGATTCTGGATCGCGCGCGCGGCGCGAATCATGTCACCCTCGTCCGCCCGGATCCGCCGCAGCTCGGCGAGCGCCGCGCGACGCAGCCGCAGCCGCGGATGGCGCCACCAAAACGCGGCGGCGAGCACACACAGTCCGAGGAGGACGAGCAGCGCCCACCATCCCGGCGCAGGCGGCCACCAACCCGGTGGCGCCGGCGCTCGCTCGGGCGCAAGCTGCGCCAGCCAATCGGCGTTCATGCCGCGAACTGCGGCGCTCGCAACAACGACGGCAGAACTCTTTCGACCGCGTCGCCGGTGTCGAGACGGGTGGGTTGGGTGCGCAGACGCTCGGCGATCGCGTGCACCCGGGCCTCACGCTCGCGCCAGTTCGCCAGCCATTGCGTGCGTGCCGCCGCGCCGTCGAAGGCGCGCAGCCGGCCGGGAACGCCGCCCCGATAGCGGCCATCGGGCGGCCCGCGCTCCTCGAGCACATCGGTGATCCAGTACAAGCGCGCTTCGGCGTGCGCGGCGAGACTCAGCCATACCGGATCCACGCCGGCACCGCCGGCGAAATCGCTGATCACGAGCACGAGGCTGCCCGGATGCACGAGCGGTGCGAGCGTGCGCAGCGCCTGCTGCAAGCTCTCGGCACGTGGCGCCGCCGGGGCGCGCGGCTGCAGATCGAGCAGCGTACGCAGGATCGGCAACACCCCGGCTTCCCGGGTGTGCGGGGCATGGCAACGGCTGTCGGCGCCGTTCGCGACCAGCGCACCGATGCGATCGCCGCCGCCGACGGCCGCCCACGCGAACACCGCCGCGGTGCGCACCGCCAGCGCCGACTTCAGCTGCGTGCGGCTGCCGAAGAACATGCCGGGCTGCAGGTCGACGAGCAGCCAGACCGGCCGCTCGCGTTCCTCGCGGAAGAGTTTCGTGTGCAAGCGACCGCGGCGCGCCGTGACCCGCCAATCGATGCTGCGCGCATCGTCTCCGGCAGCGTAGGGTCTGACCTCCTCGAACTCGAGGCCGCGGCCGCGGGCGGCGCCACGATGGCTGCCGAGCAGCTGCGCGCGCGCCGGATCGCGAAACCGCAAGCCGAGCTTGCGGGCCGCGCCGCGCAGGGCGAGCAGTTCGTCAAGCTCCGGCAATTTCACGGCGCCGGCACCCGCGCAAGCAATTCCTCGATGCACGCCTGCGCGGTGATGCCGCGCGCCTGGGCGCCGTAGTCGAGCAGCAGGCGATGACGCAGGGCATCCGGCGCGATCGTCTGCACGTCCTCGGGACTGACGTAGTCGCGGCCGTCGAGCCATGCGAGCGCGCGTGCGCCGCGCTCCATCGAGATCGCCGCGCGCGGACTCACCCCCCAACGCAGCCACTCGCCGAGTTTGGCGCTGTACGGCTCCGGCCGGCGTGTCGCGTCGACGATCGCGGCGATATATTCGGCGATCGGATCGGCGAAGGTGAGCGCCAGCACCTCGCGGCGCGCCGCGAAGATCGCTTCCTGGGTCAGACGCTGCGCGGGCGGCGGCAGTTCGCGCTGCGAGATCGCCTCGGCCCGCGCCAGATTCATGATCCGCAGCGTCGTCGCCCGATCCGGATAATCGACCGCAACGTGCAACATGAAGCGGTCGACCTGGGCCTCCGGCAGCGGGTAGGTGCCTTCCTGTTCGATCGGGTTCTGCGTCGCCATCACGAGAAACAGCCGCGGCAGCGGGTAGCTCGCCTGACCGACGCTGATCTGCCGCTCAGCCATCGCCTCGAGCAACGCCGATTGCACCTTCGCCGGCGCCCGGTTGATCTCGTCGGCGAGGATCAGGTTGTGGAACAGCGGGCCGCGCTGAAAGCGGAACCCGCCCTCCTCGGGCCGGTAGATCTCCGAGCCGGTCAGATCCGCCGGCAGCATGTCGGGGGTGAATTGCACGCGTTGCACGTCGCCCTCGACCGCGTGTGCGAGCGCCTTGATCGCCCGGGTTTTCGCGAGCCCCGGCGGACCCTCGACCAGCAGATGGCCGTCGGCCAGCAGGGCAACCAGCAAACGCTCGACGAGGGTTTCCTGGCCGATGATCTGACCCGAGAGGTATTCGTGCAAGCGCTGAAAAGAGACGCGCCAATCGACCGCCGATTGCAACTTACGCGGGTCAAGGCTGGCATCCATCATCCGGTCCTCCAGGTCACATGGGCGAGGCGCCGGCAGGGCTGCGGCCGGCGCAAGATCCGGCGGTTTCGACTGGCGGATCGGCCGCGAAGTTCCGCGGCCTTGGAGGCGCTGCGCTCGCGCGCCGGCGAATGACGAACGATGCCGGCCGGCCACACGGCCGGCCGACGGGTGCGGGCCGCCTCAGGCCTTCTGCAGCTTGGCCGCCGCGTTCTCGTAATTGGCGAGCTTGTTGAGGAAGTTGTCGGTGAAATCGGGACGCCGATTGCGAAAATCGACGTAGTAGGCGTGCTCCCACACATCGAGCACCATCAACACCCGGCCCTCGCCGGTGGCGAGCGGAGTCGAGGCGTTCGGCGTCTTCACGATCTTCAGTTTTCCCGTGGAGGCGAGCACGAGCCACGCCCAGCCGGAACCGAACTGGCCGAGCGCGGCCGCCTTGAATTGTTCCTTGAACTTGTCGACGCCGCCAAAATCCTCGACGAGCTTCTTCTCGAGAATACCCGGGATCGCGCCGCCCTCGGGCGAGAGCGACTCCCAGAACACGCTGTGATTCCAGTGCTGACCGGCATTATTGAATACCGCCTGCAGGTCCTCCTTGCCGTACGAGAGCCGGACGATCTCCTCGAGCGACTTGCCCTTCAGGGCATCGTTCTTCTCGACCAATCCGTTCAATGCAGTCACATAGGCGTTGTGGTGTTTGCCATGATGCAACTCCAAGGTTTCCTGGCACATACCTCGGGCACCCAGGGCGCCGACCGAGAATGGCAATGCGGGCAAGGTAAAAGTCATGTCGTCGACCTCCGATGGTGAGTGTTGACGATAGGGTAGCACGGCCGCCGCCCATCGCACCTTCAGCGCAACAACCAATGAATGACGCCCTGTGCTTCGAGATACGTCTCCGCACCGGCGCCCTGCAGCATCGCGAGCGTCGACAGCAAGCCCGCTTCGGTGCAGGTCGCCGCCGCAACCGTGACCGAGCGGGGCGCATCGCGCACCGGCCAGCCGGTGCGCGGATCGAGGATGTGGCCGTAGCGGATGCCGTCCTTCAAAAGAAACCGCCGGGCATCGCCGCTCGTCGTCAAAGCGCCCTGTTCAAGCTCGAGGATCAGGGCCGCGCGGCCGGCCGCGTCGGGTCGCTCAATACCCACCTGCCAGGGTCCGCGCGGCGTCGGTCGGTTGGCGCGCAGATCGCCGCCGAAGTTCACGAGGAACGGCGCCTCGCGAACCGCGGCCAGAAGCGCAAAGGCGCGATCGACGGCGTATTCCTTGCCGATGCCGCCGAGATCGAGTTCCATGCCCTCCGGCAGCACCAAGCGGGGCGGATTCCAGCTGAGCTTGTCGAAGCCGACCAGCGGCAGGAGGCTTTGCACCGTCTGCGGCGAAGGCAGTCGATCGGAGCCGTCGAAGCGCCAGGCGCGCCGCAGCACACCGGAGGTGATGTCGAACAGCCCGTCGCTCAGTTCGAAGCATTCGCGCGCGAAATCGAGCAACGAGGCGGTTTCCTCGTCGACCTCGATGCCGGCGGCGCTGCCGCGGCTGCGGTGAATCGCGGTGACGACGCTGTCGTCCCGGTAGCGGCTGAATTTCGCCTCGATGCGCCGCGCTTCTCGCGCGACCAGTTCGCCCAGATCGAGCGCGACGGCGCGCTCCGCCGCCGGCAGCAGCAGTTCGCACGGACTCGCCATCGCGCCGAAGCACACGGCCAGCAGATCCGCGCCGCGCGATTCGATGTTAAGCGCCGTATCCGGCGCAAAAGTCCTTGCCGGCACAGCCTCACGCCGCCGCTCGTACGCTAGAACTTATACCCGATCTGCACCAGTATCGCCTGAAGCCCTGGGTACAGGTCGAGTCCCTGCAGCGATCCCGGTCCGACCAGCTGATGATCGGGAGTCTGCCGGTAGTAGTCTACCCGGACACTGAACTCTGAGGTCGTGTCATCCTGCGAATCGGTGATCTTGGCGCCGTACTTCAGTCCATAGGTGAACGCATGGAAGGCGCCCAGACGGGCGTCGGCGGAGGCGTAGCTGATGTATCTCGAGCCGGTGCTGTCGATCCAGGGCGTGTAGAAGTCGGCTGCCGACTGCCGATACCAGCGCACGTTCGGCTCGAGGAATCGGTCCCGATCCGGATTCCACCAGCGCACGCTGAGCGCTGCGGTGTCCGAATGCACGCGCCAGCTGTCGACCATGTAGCGCATCGACAGGTCCATCGACAGCCGGCCCCAGGCGGCGCGGTTCTCCCAGTAGACGCTCTTGCGCGTACGCGAGCTCGGCCGCTTCTCGTACAGATATCCGGTCGTGCCGCCGCTCGGGCTGATGATCGAGAGGATCTTGTACGGATCGTTCAAATAGCCGTGGAAGCGGTCGAGCGAGAAGTTAACTTCGGTCAGCCAGCGTCGGTTCATGACCTGTGTCAGGCCGAACATCATGCCGACGCCGTCCTTGGTCTTGCCGCCCGTCTTCTGGAACAACGCGTAGTCGCTCGCCGGTACCGGCGCGCCGCCGATCGGATTCAACTTGTCGAATTCGTTGTTGATCTGAAAGGACAGCGTGGTGTTTTTCTCGAAGAAATCACGCGCGATGCCCGCGTTCGCGGAGACGGAAACGAAGTCGCGCTCGTACGAGAGCTTGCCGCCATAGCTCGCATTCAGCACGCGCGACAACGGCAACCCCCAGTTGGCGCTGACTGCGAGCCGCTGATCGTGGTAGTTCGGATCCATCGGCTGCTGGCCGGGATTGACCGTGTAGATGCGCGCGCTCTCGGTGGCCAGCGTGCCGGACGAGGTCGTATAGGTGACCGGTGAGGCACTCAGGGAGGCGCCGGACGGGGACGCAAACGTCTGCGGTTGGATGCTCGGCAGGGCGCCGTTCGGCGTACTGCCCGACAGGCTGTCGAAAACCACCTGGCCGCTGAAAGTCCTGCCATCGCCGAAGGTCTTCGAGAAATTGACGATCGGTTCGATCGCCTTGATGCGCCCCGCGCCCTCATGATAGTAGGCAAGCGCCGAATCGACGTTCCATTCGCCGGATATCGAATCCGAGGCGGCGTTGGTCGCCTCCTGGGCGCGGGCGGCGGTCGCGCCGAGCAGAGCGCAGCTCGCGGCGATCAAACGACGTCGCGCCAGTCGCGCATCCGCCGCCGCGCCGCCCTTGGCGCCGGTTCCTCGTGGCTTCAATTGCATCCGCAACCACCACCCGCGAATCCGCGACCGCCGGATGAGGCTTCCTTGCTGAAATACATGTGATCGTTGATCGCGTGCGTGAGCGGCTCGGCGTTCAATTGCATGTCTTCGCGCGCCAGCACATCGCGTTGCCACGGCTTCACGCCGAGCGAGGCGCAGCCGTTCAGCAGCAGTGCGCCGGCGGCAATGAGCATGAGGTTCCTGACCCTGAAGGTCGTGATGTGGATCTTCATGAATACTCCTATTTCTTTTTGGCGAGCAGCGTCTCGACCTGCCGCTCGTAGTGGTCGGCATCCGCCGGCATGAAACCGATATGTCGGTAGCGCACCTTGCCCTGGCGGTCGATCACGAGGCTCGTCGGCATCCCCTGGACCTTGTAGCGCGCGGCCAGCGATCCGCTCGGATCGTAGAGAATATGGAAGTCAGGTTTGAAGGCGGCGAGAAAGCGCGCCGCATTGTGCTTGTGACGGTCTAGATCGACGGCGAGGACGACCAGGCCGCGACGCGCGTAGGTGTCGTTCATCGACTGCATCCACGGAAACGACTGCTTGCAAGGGCCGCACCAGGACGCCCAGAAGTCCAGATACACCACACGGCCGCGGTAGGCGGCGAGATTCAACGGTGCGGCGG
>JABEVI010000101.1 GCA_013044085.1 Steroidobacteraceae bacterium | reverse complement strand
GTGAATCCGGCGAATCCCCCGATGCTAAGCGAGTGCAGCGCCGAAAAGTTCGAGCTTGGAGATGCTGGAGGCCGCACTGGTCTCGCCGGGTTTGATGGCGGGGCGATTACCTCGGATGCTGGCGCGTTGTTGCGGCGCGCGACCGATCGGGCGGTTCTGCTGATGGACTGCTCTGCGCGCTGTGCTGGATCGGCATCGCCCATAGCCAGTTCGCGCGAGCCACGAGCGGCACAGACAACGCAAGTTGCCATTCCCGGCAGCACGCCGATCGCGCTCGCGTCGCTGTTATCGATACCCTCGACGGCCAGCATCACGGCATCAACCGTCTCGTCCGAAAACCACTCGCGAAAT
Source organism: Steroidobacteraceae bacterium (assembly GCA_013044085.1). Lineage (GTDB taxonomy): Bacteria > Pseudomonadota > Gammaproteobacteria > Steroidobacterales > Steroidobacteraceae > Bog-1198. The sequence continues at coordinate 13,189 of JABEVI010000101.1, read as the reverse complement.
GTGGGCTAGCTGCTCAAGGCGCGCCGAGCTTGCTTGACATGCAACCGTTCGATAGTGTCATATCGTTAAAGAACATAATCATCTTGCGGCTAGCGCCGCACGTGTCGACTCCAGACTGAACCTATCGAGATGGAGGCTGGCCTTGGGAGAGAACGCCCACTATTGGGTATTACTGGTCTACGCCCTTGTCGTGATCGCTCTGGTCGCCGGGATGATCGGTGCGTCGCATTTCCTTGGCCAGAAGCACATGCTGCGTGCAACACGCGAGCCCTTCGAATCCGGTGTCGTGCCGGTTGGTTATGGGCGGTTCCGGTTGCCGGTGCAGTTCTACCTCATTGCGATGTTCTTCGTGATTTTCGACCTGGAGGCGGCTTTTCTGTATGCCTGGGCGAGCGCGGTGCGACAGGCTGGATGGAGCGGTTACGCGGTGATGGCGGTATTCATTATCACATTGCTGGCGGCGTTGGCATATCTCTGGCGGGTTGGCGCGCTTGAATGGGGGCCACGTCCGCGACGGCGCGTGCAAGCGGGGGGGCGCTGAAGCGATGCGGTTCACCCTGAGCAAGGCCACTCCTGGCAGCACGGCGGCTCCTGACCGCCTCGTCTCGACAACCGCCCCTTATCTGCGCGGCGGGGCCAAAGCGGCGCCGATGGGCGGGATGCTTGCAGGGCCAGGGGCGGGTGGCAGTTTCACCGATGCGATGAAGCGCAACATAGCCCTCACGCGGCTGGAGGACATGGTCGCTTGGGGCCGGAAATACTCGGTCTGGCCATTCAATTTCGGGTTGTCGTGCTGTTATGTCGAGATGGCGACGGCATTCACCAGCAAGTTCGACATCGCGCGGTTCGGCTCGGAGGTATTGCGGGCGACGCCGCGCGAGGCTGACCTGATCGTTATTTCGGGTACCGTGTTCGTGAAGATGGCGCCGGTGATCAAGTATCTCTACGACCAGATGCTTGAGCCGCGCTGGGTAATCTCGATGGGAGCGTGCGCTAATTCGGGGGGGATGTACGACGTCTATGCTGTAGTGCAGGGGGCGGACAGCTTTCTGCCTGTCGATGTGTACGTGCCGGGATGCCCACCGCGGCCGGACGCGCTGCTCGAAGGGCTAATGCTGTTGCAGAACATGATCGGGACCGAGCGGCGGCCCCTGAGTTGGGTGGTCGGGCCCCAGGGGGTGGAGAAATTTGATCGGCCGAGCTTCCGCGATCTCAAACGCGAGGAGCGCCGGGCGACCGGCGACCTTGCCACCCCGGACGGGGTCTAGGAGAAGCAGGATGCTGACTCGAGCGGACAGCATCCTGGACAAAAACATTGGCCCGTTCGTTTTGCGCGATCTCGAACAGAGGTTCGGGCCGGGCTCGATTACCCAGCAGGCCACCGCCGACGGTATTCCAACCTTCTGGGTGTCACCTGCGATCGTGCATGACGTGCTTTCACATCTGCGCCGCGGCGGTGCGCGAACGTTTCACATGCTCTTTGACTTGACTGCGATGGACGAGCGGCTGCGCCAGCATCGGGAAGGCTTGCCGCCGTCGGATTTCACGGTGGTGTATCATCTGCTCTCGCTCGACCGGAACGAGGATGTGCGCATCAAAGTGCCGCTGCGGGAGGGGGCGCTGGAATTGCCGAGCGCGATTGATATCTGGTCCAATGCGAACTGGTACGAGCGTGAGGTGTGGGACATGTTTGGCGTGTGCTTCGCCGGGCATCCGCATTTGCGGCGGATTTTGACACCGCCGACCTGGACCGGCCACCCGCTGCGCAAGGATCATGTCGCGCGGGCGACCGAGATGGGCGCCTATGTCCTGACTGAAGAGCGCGAGATCGCCGAGCAGGAAGCGTTGCGCTTCAACCCCGAGGCGTGGGGAATGAAGCGGCACAGCGACAATTCTGACTTCATGTTTCTCAATCTTGGCCCGAACCATCCGAGCGTGCACGGGGTGTTTCGTATCATCCTCCAGCTGGAGGGCGAGGCGATCGTCGACGCGGTGCCGGAGATCGGGTTTCATCATCGCGGCGCCGAAAAGATGGGCGAGCGACAATCCTGGCACACCTATATCCCATACACGGACCGGATCGACTATCTCGGCGGCGTGCTGAACAACTTTCCCTATGTAATGGCGGTGGAAAAGCTGGCCGGCATTGAGGTGCCTCCGCGCGCGCAGATGATCCGCATCATGCTCGCTGAACTGTTCCGGCTGGCGAGCCATCTCGTGTTCTACGGCACCATGTCACAGGATGTCGGGCAGCTTTCGCCGGTGTTCTATATGTTCTCGGATCGCGAGCGGGTGTTCCAGATCATCGAGGCGATCTGCGGGTTTCGCATGCATCCGGCTTGGTTCCGCATCGGCGGGGTCGCTGCCGACCTCCCCGAAGGATGGGAGCGGATGATTCGCGACTATCTCGACTATCAGCCGAAGCGGCTCGACGAGTATGACCGGCTGGTGATGCGCAACCGCATCTTCAAGGCGCGCACCGTCGGTGTTGGTGCCTACACGCTGGAGGAGGCCTTGGAGTGGGGTGTGACCGGGCCGGGCCTGCGGGCCTGCGGGCTTGCCTGGGACTATCGGCGGCAACGGCCCTATTCGGGCTACGACCAACTCGATTTCGAGATTCCAACGGCAACCAATGGTGATAGCTATGACCGGGTGCTCGTGCATGTCGAGGAGATGCGACAAAGCCTGCGGATCATCCGTCAGTGCGTCGACAACATGCCGCCGGGGCCGATCCGCTCAGATCACCGCCTGGCGACGCCGCCGCGACGGGAACGCACGATGCAAGACATCGAAACGCTGATCACCCATTTCCTCAATGTCAGCTGGGGGCCGGTGCTACCGCCGGGTGAAGCGATGGTGAATATCGAAGCAGCGAAGGGGATCAACGGCTATTACTTGATCGCCGATGGCGAAACGATGTCGTATCGCACGCGAATCCGCACACCTTCGTTTCCACATCTGCAAATGATTCCACTCATCAGCCGGGGGGCCTATGTCGCCGACCTGATCGCGATCCTGGGCAGTATTGATTTCGTGATGGCCGATGTCGACCGTTGAGCAAAACCTGACGGACCTGCCGCTCGATGCGGCGCTGCGCGAGGCGATCGTCGCCGTCACGCGTGAGTGCGAGACGCCACGCGCGGCAGGCATTGACGCGCTCAAGCTTGTGCAAAAGCGCTTCGGCTTTGTTTCCGACCGGCATCTCGCCGAGTTGGCTGAATTGCTGGGAATGACGCCGGCAGAACTTGACGGGGTCGCCACGTTCTACAATCTGATCTTCCGTCGGCCGGTCGGGCGGCATGTAATCCTGCTGTGCGACAGCGTGGCCTGTTGGATGATGGGGGGGACGGCGGCGCGGTTGCAACTGCGCGAGCGCCTCGGCATCGAGCCCGGGCAGACAACGGCCGATGGGCTGTTCACGCTGTTGCCAATCGTCTGCCTCGGTTGCTGCGACCATGCGCCGGCGATGATGATCGACGACGACTTACATGGCGACCTCGACGCGGCGCGGCTCGATGCGATTCTGGGCCACCATGGGTGGCGGCGATGACGGACAGGCCCCTCACCCGATACATCCAGCCCGGGCACGAGCCGCTCGATATTGATGGCTACGAACGCGCTGGCGGATATCGTGCGATGCGTCAGGCGATCGCAATGGGGCCGGAGGCGATTATTGAGGCTGTCGGACGGGCCAAGCTGCGGGGCCGCGGCGGCGCCGGCTTTCCAACCGGGCGCAAGTGGGAGGGTGTGCCGAAGAGCGGGGCGGCGCCGCAGCGGCGATATCTGATCGTCAATGCTGACGAGATGGAGCCTGGTAGCTTCAAGGACCGCCTGCTTCTCGAGGCCGCGCCGCACCTGATGATCGAGGGCGTGATCATCGGCGCCTTCGCGGCACAGGCAGAGATCGCCTATATCTTTGTGCGCGGGGAATACGTGCTCGCGATCCGGCGGCTGGTCCGCGCGGTCGCGGAGGCTGCAGCCCACGGCTACCTTGGGAACGACATTCTCGGTTCGGGCTTCTCGTTGACCATCCACGTCCACGGCAGCGGTGGACGCTATATTTGCGGCGAAGCGAGCGCGCTGTTCTCGGCGCTGGAGGGACACCGTGCGGTGCCGCGTTCTCGGCCACCGCGCTCGACCACGAGTGGCCTGTGGGGGCGGCCGAGCTTGGTGAATAATGTCGAGACGCTGTGCTGTGTGCCATCGATCGTCGAACGGGGGGCGGACTGGTTTCTCGGGTTGAGCCGCAGCGCGACCGAGGGCGGCACGAAGCTCTATGGCGTGAGCGGGCGGGTGAAGCGGCCAGGGCTATGGGAACTGCCGGTGGGCACGCCGCTGATCGAGATCCTGGAAGAGCACGCGGGCGGCATGCGCGAAGGCTATGAATGGCGTGCTGCAATGCCAGGCGGCGCGTCGACCGCGTTCATCATGCCGGAGAATTTCGACGTCGCGATGGATTTCGACTCCGTAGGCAAGGCGGGAAGTTGGCTTGGCACCGGTAACATCATGGTGCTCGACCAGAAGCGCTGCCCGGTCGGTATGCTGCACAACATCGAGCAGTTCTTCGCACGCGAATCGTGCGGCTGGTGCACCCCGTGCCGCGACGGGCTGCCCTGGGTGGAACGCATCCTCGCCGCGATCGAGGCGGGCGAGGGTGAACCGGCGGATCTCGACCTGCTGGCGCATCACACCGAGTTGCTTGGCCCGGGCGGGACGTTCTGCGACTTGGCACCGGGAGCCATGGCGCCGCTACGCAGCGGGCTAAAATTCTTTCGCGCCGAGTTCGAACAACACATCAGCGAGCGGTGTTGCCCCTGGCATGACACGGCGGAGGGCTGGGCATGACCAATTTCATCGTCGACGGACGCGTGCTGACGGCCAAGGCAGGTGAGAACCTGCTCCAAGCCTGCCTCGGCGCGGGGCTGGATCTGCCGTATTTCTGTTGGCACCCCGCGCTCGGCTCGGTCGGCGCATGTCGGCAATGCGCCGTTCGCCAGTATGACGGCGTGGAGGATACCACCGGCCGACTGGTGATGGCCTGTATGACGCCGATTGCCGAGGGCGCGCGGTTCTCGATCACCGATCCCGCGACGGCGGCGTTCCGCGCCGGGATCATCGAGTGGCTAATGGTCAACCACCCGCATGATTGCCCGGTCTGCGAGGAGGGCGGGGAGTGCCACTTGCAGGACATGACGGTGATGACAGGTCATGCCTATCGGCGGTACCGCTTCACCAAGCGCACTCACCGCAACCAGGATCTCGGCCCGTTCATCAAACACGAGATGAACCGCTGCATCGCTTGCTATCGCTGCGTGCGGTTCTATCGCGATTACGCCGGGGGACGCGATCTCGACGTATTCGGCGCGCATGATCACGTCTATTTCGGTCGGCATGATGATGGGACGCTGGAGAGCGAGTTCAGCGGCAATCTCGTCGAAGTCTGCCCAACCGGGGTGTTCACCGACAAACCGTTCTCGGCGCATTACGCGCGGAAATGGGACATGCGGGGCGCCCCCTCGATCTGCGCGCATTGCGGCGTAGGTTGCAACACGATCGCGAATGAGCGGGCGGGCCAATTGCGGCGCGTTGTTAACCGCTACAGCAATGCGGTGAATGGGCATTTCCTGTGCGATCGGGGGCGTTTTGGCTATGGCTTCGTCAACGCGTCGGAGCGGGTGCGCGTGGCGACGGTGCGCGGGACCGACGGCGAGCGGGTAGAAGTGGAGCGCGAGGCGGCGGTCGCGCGTTTCGCCGAGATGCTACGCGGGGCCGCGATGGTGGTGGGCATCGGCTCGCCGCGCGCTTCGCTCGAATCGAATTTCGCGCTGCGCACGTTAGTTGGGGCGGCGCATTTCTATCCAGGCGTCGCTGCGCGGGAGGCTGCTCTGCTGCGCTTGGTCGCGGATAGTTTGGCGTCCGGGGCGGTGCACGTGGCCTCGCTGCGCGAGGCTGAGCATGCGGATGCGGTGCTGTTGCTCGGCTCAGACCTGCCGAACGCGGCGCCGCGCGCGGCACTCGCCGTCCGACAGACGGTGCGTGCCGCCGGCGCGGCAATGGCGGCTTCCGCACGGATTCCGGCGTGGCACGATTTGGCTGTGCGGAACTTCGCCGGGGAAACGCGTAGCCCATTATTCATTGCCACACCCGCCGCGACCCGTCTGGATGACATTGCGCAAGGCCAGCTGCGGGCGGCGCCGGTGGATATTGCGCGGCTAGGTTTCGCTGTCGCCGCCCGCATCGACCCGACGGCACCCGCCGTCGCGGACCTGGCACCAGAACTCGACGCACTGGCAGCGACGATCGCGCAGGCGCTGCTCGCGGCAGAGCGTCCGCTCGTGGTCTCCGGCGTTGAGGCGGGTGAGGAAAGCGTGATCCGTGCGGCCGTGAACGTCGCCGTTGCTCTGCGCGGGCAGGGTCGAAACGTCGGGCTGATGCTCAATGTTCCGGAATGCAACAGCCTCGGGCTTGCGCTGATGGCCGAGGCTGATGACCGCAGCCTAGAGACCGCCCTCGCCGCGCGGGCAGCGCTGGTTATCACATTGGAGACCGATATCGGGCGCTGCGTGCCGGGCGCGAGGTTGGATGCTGCACTGGCGGGCGCACGGCTCGTCGTGCTCGATCACAGCGAGGGGGCGACCACGCGGCGCGCCGAGTTGGTACTACCGGCGGCGAGCTTCGCCGAGGCGAGCGGGACGCTGGTGAATGCGGAGGGGCGGGCGCAGCGTTTTTATCCGCCCATTGTTACCGCTGGTGAGGGGCGCGAGGCATGGCGATGGCTGGCCGCTGCCGGGCGCGCGGCGGGGCGGACGAATTTTTCCGGCTGGGACACCGAGGATAACGTGCTTGCCGAGATCGCGCGCACCGTACCTCGGTTCGCCGCCGTGCCGGACGTGGCGCCGCCGGAGGGATTCCGTATCAAAGGGTTGCGGATCGCGAGCGAGCCGCACCGCTTCTCCGGTCGCACAGCGATGGACGCGGCGCACGACATTCGCGAGCCGAAACCGCCGGTTAGTGCGGATTCACCGTTCAGCGCCACGATGGAAGGCTATCAGGGCAAACCGCCGCCGGCGCTGCTGCCCTTGCTGCGGGCGCCAGGATGGAACTCAAACCAGTCCCTCCATCGTTTCCAGGCGGAGATCGAGGGTCCGCTCACCGGCGGCGATCCGGGTGTGCGGCTGCTGGAGGTGCGGGATGGTGCGGCGCCGGATTGGCACACCGCGATTCCCGAGGCTTTCGCGCCGCGCGAGGATATGTGGCACGCTGTGATGCTGCCGCGGGTGTTCGGCGATGAGGAGCAGAGCGCGCGGGCGGCGCCGATCCGCGCGCGGATGACGCCGGCTGCAATCGCCCTCAACGCGGCGGATGCCGCACGGCTCGGTGCGGCGGCGGGCCGCGTAATCGCATGTGAAATTGATGGCGAGATTGTGCTTCTGCCCCTCGAGATCCGAGCCGAATTACCGCGCGGCGTTGCGGGAGTCAGCGGACTTGCGGCAATGGCCTATGCGCTGCCGAGTTGGATCCGGATCGCCGCTGCGAGCGAGGTCGCGTTATGAGCGCGGAGGGTGCAATTGTCGCCGGGTTGCTCAATATCGTGCTGGGGCTTGCCGTGTTGATGGCGGCGGCGGCATTGCTCACCTGGATCGAGCGGCGGTTGCTCGGCGTCTGGCAGGATCGCCCAGGCCCCAACCGCGCGGGGCCATTTGGCGTGCTTCAAGTCGTCGCCGACGGGATCAAGCTGCTGTTTAAGCAGGACTGGATTCCACCCTTCGCCGACCCGGTGGTGTTTGTGCTCGCTCCAGCAATTGCGATGGTCACGGTGATGCTGGCTGTGGCGGTGGTGCCCGCGACACCGGCGATCGGCATTATCGCTGACCTCAATATCGGGCTGTTATTTTTTTTAGCGATGAGCGGGCTCGGTGTCTATTCGGTGGTGCTGGCGGGCTGGGCGTCCAACAACAAATTCTCGCTGCTGGGTGGGATGCGCGCAGCGGCACAGATGGTCAGCTATGAGGTGTTCATGGGCCTCTCGGTGGTGGGGGTGGTGATGCTCGCAGGGTCGTTCAACCTGCTGGAGATCGTCCGCGGGCAGCAGCATATGTGGTATGTCGTGCCGCAGTTCCTGGGCTTTGTGGTCTTCTTCATCGGTGGCATCGCCGAGACACACCGTCTGCCGTTTGATCTGCCCGAGGGCGAGAACGAACTCGGCGCAGGCTTTCACACGGAATATTCGGGCATGAAGTTCGGGATGTTCTTCCTGGGCGAATATATTGGCATCATCGTGGTTTCGGCGATGACGACGGTGCTGTTCCTCGGCGGCTGGTACGGGCCGGTGCTGCCGCCGGTTCTGTGGTTCGGGATCAAGACGGGGTTTCTCGTCGCTTTCTTCATCCTGCTGCGTGCCGCCCTACCACGACCGCGCTACGACCAATTCATGAGCTTCGGCTGGAAGCTGATGTTGCCACTGACACTGCTCAACATCCTGGCCACCGGCGCGGTGATGCTGGCAGCGACATCGATATGACGAGGAGGCGATCATGCTGAGCGTGTTAGTGACCTTATGGGGAACTTTCCTGCATCTATTCCAACGCAACGTCACGGTCGCCTATCCAGAGGAGATGCCCTATCTCGCGCCACGCTATCGCGGGCGGATCGTGCTCACGCGCGATCCCGACGGCGAGGAGCGCTGCGTTTCCTGTTATCTCTGCGCCGTCGCTTGCCCCGTCGACTGCATCAGCCTGCAGAAGGCCGAAATTGAGGGGCGCTGGTATCCGGAATTCTTTCGCATCAACTTCTCGCGCTGCATCTTTTGCGGGTTTTGTGAGGAGGCGTGCCCAACCTATGCGATCCAGCTAACGCCTGATTTCGAGATGAGCGAATATGACCGCCGCAACCTTGTTTATGAGAAGGAGGACCTGCTGATCAGCGGCACCGGAAAATATCCAGACTATAATTTCTACCGCGTCTCCGGCGCCGCGATTCCAGGCAAGGACAAGGGCGAGGCAGAGCGCGAGCGCAAACCCATCGACACCCGCAGCCTGTTGCCATGAACGCCAAGAACGGGGGTCAGAGAGCGTCATGAACCTCACATTCGACCTTTCGGCGATCATCGCAGTGGTTGCGACAGTCATGATGCTGACCCGCGCTTCTGCCGTGCACGCACTACTCTACCTTACAGTGTCGCTGCTCGCGGTATCGCTGGTATTCTTTGTGCTCGGCGCGCCCTTCGCAGCGGCGCTGGAGGTCATCATCTACGCTGGTGCCATCATGGTGCTGTTCGTGTTCGTTATCATGATGCTGAATATCGGCGAGGCGGCGGCGGCGCAGGAACGGATCTGGCTCCAACCGTCGACTTGGATCGGGCCCTCAACGCTTGCGCTTCTGTTGGCGATCGAACTTGGTGCGGTCGCGGTGAACGGTGGGATCGCACGGCCGGCGGGCGTGGTGGTCAGCGCGCGGCAAGTCGGACTCGGGCTGGTCGGACCTTATATGCTCGCGGTCGAGATCGCATCATTCCTGCTGTTGGCGGGGCTGGTTGCCTCGTTCCATCTGGGTCGCTCGATCATGAGGGCGGAGTAGGCGATGGCAACGGTGCCGCTCGACCAGGGTCTCCTGCTCGCCGCGATCTTGTTCGCGCTCGGGCTCGCGGGCGTGCTGGTGCGGCGCAATCTGCTGTTCATCCTGATGTCGCTTGAGGTGATGCTGAACGCGGCGGGGGTCGCCTTCATCGTCGCTGGGGCGCGATGGGGGGCGGTGGACGGGCAGGTCATGTTCATCCTGATCCTGACGCTCGCGGCGACCGAGGTTTCCGTTGGGTTGGCGCTGATCCTGCTGACGCAGCGGCGGATCGCCAACCTAGACGCCGATGCCAGCAACCGGCTGAAGGGATAGGCGATGCGCGAACTCCTCTTCCTTGTGCCCGGTCTGCCGCTGCTCGGTGCGGCGATCTTAATGCTGGGGGCGGGGCGGCTCTCGGCGCGGGCGGAAGCGGCGATCGGCACTCTTTCGGTCGGGATCGCGGCGCTCATCGCCTTCAGCATCGCGGCCGGTTTCATGCTCAGCCCGCCAGTCGGCGACGCGTACCGGCAGGTGCTGTGGCGCTGGTTCGATGTCGGCGGATTGGCACCCGAGATTGCGCTGCGGCTCGACCCGCTCTCGCTGGTGATGATCCTGGTGACGAGCGGCGTCGGGTTCTTCATCCATCTGTTCTCGACTGAGTTCATGGCCGGCGAGGAAGGCTATGGCCGGTATTTTGCCTATCTCAACCTGTTCGTCGCAGCGATGCTGCTGCTGGTGCTGGCGGACGATTTCCTCGCATTGTTCGCAGGGTGGGAAGGGGTTGGGCTCTGTTCCTATCTGCTGATCGGATTCTGGTGGCGCGACCCGGCGAACGGTCTCGCGGCGCGTAAGGCGTTCATCGTCACCCGCATCGGCGACACCGCCTTCATGATCGGGCTGTTGCTGATCGCGACACGGCTCGGCACGCTAAATATTGCTCAGGCCATGCAACACGCTTCGGCGATGTGGCATACAGGCGGGGCAATGCCGACGCTGGTCGCCTTTCTGTTGATAGGCGGTGCGGTCGGCAAGTCCGCACAGCTGCCGTTGCAGACTTGGCTGCCCGATGCGATGGCCGGCCCGACGCCGGTAAGCGCCCTCATCCATGCCGCGACGATGGTGACCGCGGGTGTTTACTTGATCGCGCGGACCCACGCGCTTTTTCAGCTTGCGCCAGCAGCACAAGCCACGGTGGGTGTGATCGGCGGGGCGACGCTGCTGCTCGCCGGTTTCAGCGCACTGGCGCAGAACGACATCAAGCGCATCCTTGCCTATTCGACGATGAGCCAGATCGGTTACATGTTCGTCGCCCTCGGGGTCGGCGCGTGGCAGGCGGCGATGTTTCATCTTATGACCCACGCCTGCTTCAAGGCGCTGCTGTTCCTCTCGGCCGGGGCAATGACGATGCGTCTGCATCACGAACAGAATATTTTCCGGATGGGTGGGCTTGCGCGGCGACTGCCAGCGGCTTTCCTAGGTTTCCTCATTGGCAGCGCGGCGCTGGCTGCTCTGCCCGTTGTGACGGCCGGGTTCTACAGCAAGGAGGCGATCCTATCCGGCGCCTGGGCGGACGGGAACGGCGGACGGGTGTTATGGGCGGCCGGGTTGATCGGTGCCTTCGTCACCGGGCTCTATATTTTCCGCGCGGTTTTCATTGCATTTTTCGGCGAGGCGCACACCGAGGTTACTGGGCGATATGGCTGGCGCGTTGTTGTGCCACTCGCCGTGCTCTCGACGCTTTCCGTGTTCGGTGGTCTGATCGAGCTACCGCCGGCGTTTGGCCATGTGACATTGCTGTCGAACCTACTTGCCCCGGTGTTGCCGACGACACCGGAGGCGCCGGGCATTGGGCTGCTGGTGGTCGCGAGTCTTGCCTCGGTGCTCGGCATCGGGCTCGCGGCGGTGCTATATCTACGCCCCTCGCGACCGCCAGCCGAGACCGCGCTATGGCGGTTCTGGCATAAAGGCGCGTGCTTCGACCAACTTTATGACCGTGCGCTGGTGCAACCAGTGCTCGCCGCAGCGCGGGCGGGACGCGATGAGGTGGTCGATCTGGCCTATGACGGGGTCGTGCAGATCGTCCGCGCGCTGCATCGCGCGGCGGCGCGGACCCAGAACGGTCAAGTGCGTTTCTATGCTGCGGGGCTTACCGTTGGTTCAATTTTGCTCATTGCCATCGCGGTGCTGCGATGATCTTGCTCTGGCTTTTACTCATCCCGGGGGTAGGCGGCGCGCTGGCCTGGGCTGTGGGCTGGCGCGGGCCGGAATGGCCGCGTCGGGTCGCGGTCGGGGCGTTGGCGATCGACCTGCTGCTTGCAGCGGCGCTGATTGGCCCGGCCGCCGCAGGGCGTTCGCAATGGATTGCGCGGCTCGACTTGCCGTGGATTCCGCAGCTCGGCATCTCATTCGAACTCGATCTCGATGGGTTGAGCCTTGTGCTGATCCTGCTTACCATCGCACTCGGCATCGTCTCCGTGGTGATCTCGCGCACCGAGATCACTGATCGGGTGGGGTTTTTCCACGCAAACCTGCTCTGGACCGTGACTGGCGTGATCGGCGTGTTTCTGGCGCTCGACCTGTTCTTGTTCTTCTTCTTCTGGGAACTGATGTTGGTGCCGATGTATTTCGTGATCGCGCTGTGGGGGCATGAGAACCGGTTCTATGCGTCCATCAAGTTCTTCATCTTCACCCAGGGCAGCGGCCTCCTCATGCTAGTCGCGATACTCGGGCTGGTCTTCATTCACTGGCACCAGTCCGGGCAGCTCACCTTCGACTATTTCGCACTGCTCGGAACGAAGATGAGCCAGACGACGGCATTGTTGCTGATGCTCGGCTTCTTCATCGCCTTTGCGGTCAAGCTGCCGGTCTTCCCGTTCCACACTTGGCTGCCAGACGCGCATACGGAGGCACCCACAGCGGGTTCAGTGCTGCTAGCTGGTGTGCTGCTGAAGACCGGTGCCTATGGCCTATTGCGTTTCGTGGTGCCACTTTTTCCAGGTGCGGCGCATATGTTCGCGCCGGTGGCGATGGCGCTCGCGGTCGTTGGCATCCTCTATGGCGCATTGCTCGCCTTCGCGCAGAACGACATGAAGCGCCTGGTCGCCTATAGCAGCATCAGCCACATGGGATTCGTCCTGCTAGGCGTGTTTGCCTGGAACACGCTGGCGCTGGACGGCGTGGTGATGCAGATGCTGGCGCATGGCGTCAGCACCGGGGCGCTGTTTATCCTGGTTGGCGCGCTGCAAGAGCGGATCCACACCCGCAACATGCGACTGATGGGTGGGCTGTGGGGTGTGCTGCCGCGGCTTTCGGGGTTCGCGATGATCTTCGCGATCGCCTCGCTTGGCCTGCCGGGGCTGGGCAATTTTATCGGCGAGTTCCTGATTCTGCTGGGCAGTTACCAGGCTAGCGTCGTCTTCACCGTGATCGCGACCGGGGGGCTTGTGGCTGGTGCGGCCTATGCGCTGCTGCTCGTACAGCGCGCGTTTCATGGTTATGCGGCGGCGCGGGCCGGCGCGGCGCCGGTCGATCTCGGGGCGTCACATCTCGCGGTGATGGCGGTGTTGCTCCTCGCGATCATCGGGCTCGGCGTCTATCCGCAACCGGTCTTCGACCAAGTGGCGCCAAGCATCGC
>JABEVI010000015.1 GCA_013044085.1 Steroidobacteraceae bacterium | reverse complement strand
GTATCACCATCGTGACCGTCAAAACCCCTGGAGGATACGATAATGGGCATCGATATAAACGAGGTGACGTTAGTCCAGTCGCTGATCCCGATCACCGCGTCGTTGTTGCTCGATAAGGATAGCGGCGCGTGGTTCGGACTCATCCCCGCCGCCGGTGGTCTCGCGAACCTGGTCCCCTACATCATCCTGAGCCGGGCCGCATCCCCGTCCGCATCGTGATGAGCGCCACCCGTCCGCCCACCCCGGTCAACGGCGCTGAATTGCTGCGCGATACCTTGCTCGATTGCGGCATCAGCGTGTGCTTTGCCAATCCCGGGACCTCGGAAATGCACTTCGTGGCGGCGCTCGATCACGAGCCCCGAATGCGCTGTGTGCTGGGTCTTCAGGAGAATGTGGTGACCGGCGCGGCGGACGGCTATGGCCGGATGTCCGGGCATCCGGCGGCGACCTTGCTGCATCTCGGTCCCGGGCTCGCCAATGGTCTGGCGAATTTGCACAATGCCCGGCGCGCCCGCACGCCGATCGTGAACGTCGTCGGCGACCACGCCTCGACCCACCTGGCGCTCGATGCGCCCCTCACGACCGATATCGAATCGCTGGCAAGACCGATGTCCGACGCCGTTCGGCGGGTCACGGACCCGGACGATGTACAGGCCGCGACGCTCGAGGTCTATCGTGCGGCGCGTGATCGGCCCGGGGTCGCGACGCTGATCCTGCCGGCGGATGCCTCCTGGGGTGGCTTGTCGGAGCAGCATTGCCGCGCACCGCCGGCAGCGCCTTGCACCGCCGCTGCTTCGGCTCAGGTTGACGCGGTGGCACAGGCGATCGCGCGGCACGCACGCTCGGGCGCCCGCATCGGCTTGCTGCTCGGCGGCAAGGCGTTGCGGCGACCCGCGTTACCCGTGGCGGGGCGGATTGCCGAGGCCCTCGGCGCACGCCTTCTGTGCGAGCCGCTGAGCGGTCGCCTCGAACGCGGTGCGGGCACGGTTGCGGTGGAGAAAATTCCTTATCCGATCGTCAAGGCCATCGAGTGCCTGGCGACCCTCGATGTCCTCGTGTTGGTCGGTTGCAAGGCGCCGGTTGGGTTCTTTGCCTACCCCGGATTGCCGGGAAAATTGTGCGGCGACTCCTGCGAAATCCTGACCCTGAGCGCTGCGGCAGACGACGCCGCGATCGCGCTTGCCCATCTCCAAAACGGTCTCGGGATCCGGCCGGGGCCGGTGCGGTGCATCGCGTTCGCGCCGCCCGCGGCCCCGGTCGACGGCGCGACGCTCACTCCGCAGGACGTCTGCCAGCGTATCGCCGCCGGACTGCCCGAGGGGGCGATTCTCTGCGATGAGTCGTTGACGTCGATGGCGGTGTTGTACGCCAAGACCCGTGCCGCGGCTGCGCACGATTACCTGCAAAACACCGGCGGCGCGATCGGCATCGGTCCGCCGCTCGCGATAGGCGCGGCCCTCGCGTGCCCCGATCGCAAGGTGGTGAACGTTCAGGCCGATGGCAGCGCCATGTACACTATTCAGGCACTGTGGACCCAGGCGCGCGAGCGGCTGAACATTCTCACCATCATTCTCTCCAATCGCAGCTACGCCATCTTGCATCATGAAATGCGCGGAGTCGGCATCGATTCGCCGGGCGAGAACTCGCGGCGGATGCTCGATCTTGTCGATCCGGCGCTCGATTTCGCGCAGATTGCGCGCGGGCTTGGCGTCGAGGCCGTGAGCGCCCGCACACCGCGCGAGTTCGCCGCGGCCTACGCGCGCGGACTTGCCGCCTCGGCACCGTTCCTGATCGACGCCGTACTGTGCACCTGAACCGGCCCAGTATGGGAGCAAGACGTGAGCGATGATGTCGACACTGCAAGGACAGCAAAGCCTGACCGCCGTGCGGGGTCCGGGGTGGCGGTGGAAATCCTGGTCAACTTCATCCTGCCGTATGTGCTCTATGTGGTTGGGAAGCCGCGGCTTGGTGATGTGCATGCGCTCATGGCTTCTTCGCTGCCGCCGGTTGCCTGGAGTCTGATCGAGTTCGCCCGGCGACGTCGCATCGATGCGATCTCATGCATCGTGATCGCGGGAATCGCGCTCTCGCTGCTCGCCTTCATCGGTGGTGGTGGGGTACGTTTTTTGCAATTGAGGGAAAATCTGGTCGGGGGTCTGGTCGCCGTGGTCATGCTGGTCTCGGCGGCCATCGGCAGGCCACTGATCTACGAACTGGCGCGCGCCAGCGTCGCGCGCAAATCAACCGCGGACGTGGTTGAATTCGAGCGCCTGCGACACACCGCCGGGTTTCGTCGCAGCATGATGATCCTGACGCTCGTATGGGGTTTCGGGCTGCTCGCCTCGACGGGGCTGTCGTGTTTCTTGGTTTTCAAAATGACCATTCGGCATTATTTGATCGTCAATCCGCTGATCGGCTATGGCACGACGGCGCTGCTTGGTTTGTGGACCTTCATCCACGTGCGTGGAGCGCATCCGCATGAACGCTATTAGGAAAAATATCGCGCCGGCGGCCCGTTGGCGCCGGCGATTCGGCTGGGGGGCTGCGGCGCTGTTCGCGCTGCTCTTGCTCGCGGTCGCCGTGGCCTGGTTGCTGCTTGCCGGCAGCCGGGCGCGTCTGGACGGGCGGCAACGCCTGGCCGGTCTGGCCGCGCCCGTCGAGGTGCAGCGCGATGCGCTGGGCGTGGCGCGCATCAGCGCGCAGAACCGCACCGACCTTGCGTACGCACTCGGCTTTTTGCACGGCCAGGAGCGCTTTTTCGAGATGGACCTGATGCGCCGTCTCGCCGCCGGGGAAATTTCCGCGCTGGTCGGGCCGGCGGCGCTGAAGGTGGATGAAGCCAATCGCCGCTACCGTTTCCGCGCGCTGGCGAGGCGCATCGTCGCGCAATTGCCGGCGGATCAGCGCGGCCTGCTCGATGCGTATGCGCGCGGCGTCAACGCCGGA
This sequence comes from Steroidobacteraceae bacterium, assembly GCA_013044085.1. Classification (GTDB taxonomy): domain Bacteria; phylum Pseudomonadota; class Gammaproteobacteria; order Steroidobacterales; family Steroidobacteraceae; genus Bog-1198. Next base: position 7,249 of record JABEVI010000015.1, on the reverse strand, counting down.
CTCGAGGCGCTCCACGTGCGCCCCTGGGAATACTTGTTGCTGGGCCAGAAGCCGCAGCCATGGACGGCCGAGGACAGCATTCTGGTGATGGATGCGATGTCCCTCGATCTGATCACGACCCGGTTCAATACGCCGCAGCGAGCGCGCCTGTATGCGACGCTGCCGAAGCCGCTGGTGGATTTTCTGCTGGCGCCCGATCCGCGCTGGGAGGCGCCGCTGCAGGGTGGGGCCGGAACGCCGGTGCCGCTGCCCGATGCGGGCGTGTTCGATCTGCGCACGGCGCGACCGGCACCGGCGCTGCGAACCGCGGCGCTGACCACGGCCTTGCGTCAACCCGCAGTGATCGGCAGCAACAATTTCGCGGTGGGCGGCGCGCTCACCGCGAGCGGTGCGGCGATCGTCGCCAACGACATGCACCTCGGGCTGCATGTGCCGAACATCTGGTATCGGGCGGAGCTGCGCTATCCGGATCCTGCGGATCACGGGCGCATGATCACGCTCGACGGCGTAATCCTGCCCGGTGCACCGGTGCTGGTGGCCGGCACGAATGGCCATATCGCCTGGGGTTTCACCGACACCTACGGCAAGTGGCGCGACTGGGTGCGCGTGCAGCGTGACCCGGCCGATCCCCAGCGTTACCGCGCACCGGCCGGCTGGATCGGGCTGCAAACGCACCACGAGTTGATCGACGTGGCCGGCGCCAAGCCGGTGACGGTGAACGTGCGCGACACGATCTGGGGCCCGATCATGGCGCACGGTCCGCATGGCACACCGCTCGCCATGGACTGGATCGCGCTGCATCCGCACGCCGTCAATTTGAACTTGCTGCGGCTGGAAACGGCGAGCAGCGTGCAACAGGCGTTGGCGATCGCGCCGACGCTGGGCATCCCGCCGGAGAATTTCATCGTCGGTGACGCCCAGGGGCACATCGGCTGGACCATCGCCGGCAGTGCGATTCCGCTGCGCCGGGGCTTCGACCCGAACCTGCCCGCCGATTTCTCGCAGGCCGGTGTCGGCTGGACGGGTTGGCTGGCGCCGGCCGACTACCCGAGCATCGTCGATCCGCCCGATGGCCGTCTGTGGACCGCCAATAACCGTGTGCTCGGCGGTGCGTGGCTCGCCCTCGAGGGCAACGGCGGCTATGACCTTGGCGCGCGCGCGCAGCAGTTGCGCGATGACTTGAACGCACGAGAGCGGTTCACCCCGCAGGACATGCTCGACATTCAGCTCGACGATCGCGCGGTGTACATGCAGCACTGGTACGGCCTGTTGCGCGATACGCTCACTCAGAATCACACAAGCCCGCAGTTGCGGGCGCTCGCCGCCGCCACGCAGGTCTGGAGCGGGCGCGCCGGGATCGACAGCGTCTCCTACCATGCCGCGCACGCGTTTCGAAAGAAAGTCATCGCAGCCACGCTTGCGCCGTTCGTGGCGCGCGTCGAGGCGCGGTATCCCCAATTCGCCTGGCCGAGCGGGGATGACAGCCTGTACGCGGTGTGGACCCTGGTGACACAACGTCCGCCTTATCTGCTCGATCCTCGCTACCGCAGCTGGAACGCGCTGCTCGCCGACTGCGCGCGGCAGGTCGCGGTGGCTTTCGCCAAGGCGCCCGGCGGCATCGCTGCGCAAACCTGGGGCCTTCGCAACACCACACGCATCGACCAGGCGTTGTCCGCGGCCTTGCCCGCACCGCTGCGCTGGCTGATCGATCAGCCGCGTACGCAGCTGCCCGGCGATGCCAACATGCCGCGCGTGCAAGGGCCGGCCTTCGGCGCCTCGGAACGCTTCGGCATCATGCCCGGGCATCTTGCCGAAAGTTATCTGCACATGCCCGGCGGTCAAAGCGACAACCCGCTCTCGCCCTACTACGATACGGGCTGGCAAGCCTGGGCCAAGGGCCAACCGACGCCGTTGCTGCCCGGTCCGACGCTACATACGTTGTTCTTGGTGCCGGTCTCGCGCGTCCGGTGAATGTGGCTGAGCGATGTATAAAAAGCTAAACGCCTGTCTGTTGGTTCTGCTGTCGATCCTGCCGTCGCTGCGGTCACAGGACGCGGCCGCCAATGGGCTGAACGTGGGCGCCGGTTACGATTTCGTTCCGGGGGCGGGCTACGTGGCGGCGGGTTATCGCCGGGGCCTATGGGATTTCGAAGCCTCGTTGCTGCGCATGGGCAAGGAAGAGCCCACCACCCGGCCCGGTCCGGAAATGAGCCTGAATGTCCTGGGCTATTTGCCCGCGTATCCCGTATTCTTGAAGGCGGGAGTTGTCACCGGTTGGCAGAAAAGCGGCTACGACTTCGGAGCGGGGGTGGATGTGCCGCTCGGTGACCGCTGGTCCGGGCGACTGCAGGTCACCCATGACACGGCGAGGGAGGATCTTGGTGCCAAAACCGAGTCCGAAACTCTGCTGTCGGTGGGACTGAAGTACGACTTCTGAGGGGTTCGCGCCGACGGTGGCGCGTCATAAAAGCGACATGCGATCGCGGCAGAATCGCCCGCGGCTCGTTGGCCGTCGGCTGACGCGGATCGATCAACCATCGGGGTTTGGCTCAATGAGCTGCAGCAATATATCCATCCTGCGAAGTGTGTCGTTGTTCCTCGGTCTGGCGCAAGGGCTCTGTTCGACCGCGTTGGCTGCGACACCGGCGCGAATCGCTGTGCCGCCTCCATCACGCAATGTGGGCATTCTGCCGACGTGGCGTCGTGTCGCGCCGGTCGGAACCCTGGCCAGTACGCCGAACTTCCCCACCAAGATCTTGAACGTCGGTGGGCATGTGTTGGTGCTGGCCAACGGCGCGACTCCGTTTCAGACGGTGACGTGGTACAGCAGGGATCTGCGCCGGCAAGCGCGCATGGCGGCTTACAGCAAGGTCGCGCCGACCAAGCCGACGATTTCGTCCTTCAGCAACGGGACGGCACTGGCATTGAATCCGCAGCATACGGGCGCCGGCGACATGGTTTATTCCCCGGGCCAGCGGGCGAAGAAAATTGCCGCAGAGGCCGGTGAAACCGCGCGGGCTGAAGAGCACACTGACACCGTTCCGACGACGATCGTCTCCCACAGCGATTTGTTCCAGGGGTTGGCCGCCGGCAAGGATGGTACCGTTTATGCGACGGGCGGCAACTCGGATCAGGTGCTGGCGCTGCGGATAACGGCAAACCGGGTGAGGGTCGTGCACCGCTATCCCCTGCAGTGGCAGGCCTTTCCGAGCAGCCAGTATCCCTACGCCTATCAGGGAAAGCATGGAAAGAAGCCGTACCACTTCTATCCGGACTCTGTGGCGGTGAGCCCGAATGGGCGTTACCTGTACGTTACCGGGATGCTCGCCAACAGCCTGGCGCGCATCGATATTCGCAGCGGAACCACCCAGTACGTCAACGTCGGGCCTTATCCCTTTGCGGTGATCCTGGCCGACGGCGGACGCCGTCTGGCGGTGAGTGATTGGGCCGGGCGGGGCGTCGCCATTTTGAAACGCCGGAACCTCGAGGTGCTGGGCACTGTCCCCACCGGACCTGATATCGGTCCGCACACGGTGGCGGCCGGAGTCCATCCGACCGCGATGACCGCGGTCTCTCTGGGACCCGACATCTGGGTGGCTGATGCCAACAATGACGCGCTGGTGGAGGTGGACACCCATGCGCTCAAGGTCGTGCGCGTGATTGCCGACGACCCGTACCCGAACGCGCCTCCCGGCAGCTATCCGGACGCGCTGGCGGTGGCGGGTGGCGATCTATTCGTGGCCAACGCCGGCAACGACGATGTCGCGGTATTCGATGCCGCCACGGGCAGGCCGGCCGGTTTGATCCCGACGGGTTGGTACCCGAGTGACCTGAGCGTATCGCACCAGAACCTCTATGTGGTCGCGGCCAAAGGATTCGGCACCGGACCGAATCCACATTGGCAGTACATCGGCAACATGATGCACGGCTTGCTACAGAAGGTGTCCTTGAAGGACCTGGCGCGCAGGTTGCCCGAATGGACCCGCACCACATTGGAAAATGACGGCTTCTCGCGCTCGCAGAGACGCGCCTTGGCGAAGAAAAACGCACGCACCAGCGCGTTTCTGCGCCGACACATCCGCTACGTGGTCTTCGTCCTTCGCGAGAACAAGACCTTCGACGAAGACATGGGCGATTATCGTGCCGCCGGGAAATGGGCGGATCCACGCTTTGATCTGTATGGTCCGAGGGAGTTGCCGAATTTGTACCGATTGGCGGCGCACAACGCCTTGTTTGCCAATTTCATGGCCGATGGCGAGGTGACCGCCCAGGGCCACCAGTGGACCGATGGCGCATCGGACTCCGATGTGGTGCAGCGGTTGTGGCCGGAGTATTACTCGCGTCGCGGCCTGCAGTGGAATGCCGGGCCTGGCGGGACCGGGGCGCTCTCGGCCAAGGAGCGGGATCGCCACGACCCGTTCGAATATTCACGAAAAAATTTGGGCGCCTTTGCCAACCCCTGGATCAGTTATCCGGAGCGGCTCTATCTGTTCAATGACCTGCTCGGTCATGGCGTTTCTTTCGAGGACTTCGGCGAGAATCTGACGCGCACTCGCGACGGCGTCATTCGGGATGCTTTGCTCGCCCACGTCGATCAAAGCTATCCTGGCTGGGACCGGATGATTCGTGACGATAATCGGGTCGCGGTGGTGAAGTCCTGGATCGAGGCGCACCCCGGCAAGGCTTTTCCGCATTTCATTTTCATCTGGCTCCCTGACGATCACACGGCGGGCGCGAGTCCCTGCTACTACAGCCCGGATTACTACGTTGCCGACAACGACCATGCCACGGCAACGTTGCTCCACGAACTCTCGGGCATGCGCGAATGGCGTCACATGGTGGTCTTCCTCGGCGAGGACGATGCGCAAAGCGGGGCCGACCACATCAACGCCCATCGCACCCTCGGCCTCGCCATGGGTCCTTGGGTCAAGCCCGGGAACGTGGACGTGCAACCCCTGTCCCAGGTGAACGTCGTGCGTACCATCGAGGCGATCTTCGGCCTGCCGCCCATGTCCCAATGGGACGACAATGCCGAGGTCATTTCCGGCATCTGGCGCCAGACACCGCACCGGGATCCGATACCGGTGCTGCCGATGCGCGTGCCGGTGCAGTTCAACCGCGGCCGGTGCAGTGATCGACAACTGCAGCGCCGCGAGGCCGGCGCCACCGGGCATGTTCTGACGCGGCTATGGCTCAAGAGCCATCTCGCCCCCCATGGCGCGGACAACGTGTCCATCGATGCCGCTCAACGCTACAGCCCGACATCGATTTTGAAGGTCTCGGGGCCCGAGCAAATGCGCCAAGAGTGGATGGCGAGCAAGGGCGTGCGTCGTTATGATGCGTTTCAACGCTTTCTGCGCGCATATGCCGCGGCGCATGGCGATTCGGTGGCGGTGTATGAGGCGAACGACGGCGACCTTCATTGAACGACCCGGCGACTTTTCGCGGCCAGCTTCGACGGGCCGACAAGGTGATGAGCGAGATCGAGAATCACGCGCTCCTTGGAACGGCGTTCTGTGGACGAACGGCCAGCGTGGATTGCGAGGGCTATCCGTATGTGATGCCGAGCCTGTTCGTCTGGCATGAGGGCGCGGTCTGGCTGCATACCGCCCGGCATGCGGGGCATTTCGCCGGCAATGTAAATCACGACAACCGGGTCTGTTTCGAGGTTGACGAACCCGGGGAGGTGTTTCCCTACGGTCACGTCGAGTGCGATACGACGGTTTCCTACCGGTCGGTGGTGATCTTCGGCCGCATCCGCCTCGTTCGTGACGCCGATCAGGCACGCAGGTTCTTCACGCTGTTCATGGAGAAATACGCGCCGGCCGACTCCTGGGGGCGGGAGAAGGGCTTCTTTCCGCGTCTCGAGGCGACGAGCGTGTACACGATCTTTCCGGAATCCATGACCGGCAAGGCCGGTGTTCTACCCGCCGTCGAGGCGAGGTGGCCGGCGGTGAACAATACCTTGTCGCCGCGCCGGCCCGGCTAATCGCGCTGCTGCGAAGAGGTTTGCCGCGCCTTGAGGAAGGCGATGGCAACGGGCATCAGGGACACGACGATGATCAGGATCGTGACGATGCCAAAGTTGCGCTTGACCAGCGGAATGTTGCCGAAGAAATATCCGCCGCCAAGGAACAGCAGCACCCAACCGAGCGCGCCGAGAAGGTTATATCCCTGGAAGCGTCCGTAGGGCATGCGGCCGACGCCGGCGACGAACGGCATGCAGGTGCGGATGATTGGCAGGAAGCGCGACAGCGCGATCGCCTTGCCGCCGTGCCGATTGAAGAACGCTTCGGTGCGGCGCAGATAATCCACCTTGAGCAGTCGGTAGCGGCCAGTGAAGGCGGGCGGCCCGATCAGACGGCCGATGCCGTAGTTCACGGTATTGCCGAGCGCCGCCGCGAAGATCAGAACCAGCGCGGCGAGCGGCGCGCTCAGCGTACCGTGGGCATCGATCGCGGCGAGTGCACCGACGCCGAATAGCAAGGAGTCGCCGGGCAGGAACGGCGCGACCACGAGGCCTGTCTCCGCGAAGATGACGGCGAACAGGATGACATAGGTCCAAGGGCCCACCTGTGCGAGCAAGGCGGCAAGATGCCGATCGAGGTGCAGCACGAAATCGATGAGCCAGGCTATCATCGACACAGTCTATCGGGCTTCGTACAGAAACCCCAGCCAGGGGCGTTCGAGGAGGGATCATGGGGATGAGACGCGAAGCGGCGGCGGCGCGAGCGCGATGGAGCGGTGTGTTCCTGGCGCTGGCGCTGGCGGTCGTGGCCGGTGTCTTCATGACCGGCAGCGTACAGGCGACGATGCGAGCGCCTCTCGATTCCGGCAGGTCAAACCGGGATGCTCGACCTGATCGACCCACGCAGCGGTCTGATCACGGCGCGCTACCGGGTCAGCCCCGTGCAGTCGCTGCATGGACATGGAACGGGCACGACCTCGGCCGCGTACGGCGACGGCTATCTGTTCGCGAGCGACCATGGACGCGACGCCGTTGAGGTGTTGGACGCACGCAGCGGTGCGCCGGTTGCCACGATCGCCGTTCCCGGGGGCCCTGAGTCGCTGGTGTTCGATGCGACGCGCGGGCGACCCTGTTTGTCGGCTCTACCGAGGGGGCGGTGACGGCTCTGGATCTGAAGGCGGGCGGCCGGGTGCTCGCGAAGGCTTCGGTGGGCGCCGGGGTCGACATCATCGGCTACGCCCCCTTGCTGCGGCATCTCTACGTTCCGGGCGCGCGCGCCGC
>JABEVI010000100.1 GCA_013044085.1 Steroidobacteraceae bacterium | reverse complement strand
GGCTGGTCAAGCATCCGACCTACGGCAAGTACGTGAGGCGCACCACGAAGCTGCTCGCGCACGACGAGAACAACGACTGCAAGGAAGGCGACACGGTGTCGATCAAGCCCTGCAGGCCGATGTCGCGCCGCAAGTCCTGGGTGCTGGTCCGGGTCGTCGAACGCGCCCGGGCGCAGTGAGGGGGATGCCATGATTCAGCTGCGAACCATGCTCAATGTGGCCGACAACAGCGGCGCGAAGCGCCTGATGTGCATCAAGGTGCTGGGCGGCTCGAAGCGTCGTTACGCCGCCGTGGGCGACGTGATCAAGGTCAGTGTCAAGGATGCGATTCCCAGGGGGAAGGTGAAGAAGGGCGAGGTCTACGACGCGGTGGTCGTGCGCACGCGCAGCGGTGTGCGACGCGCGGATGGCTCGTTGATCCGCTTCGACACTAACGCCGCGGTGCTGCTGACCAACAAGCTCGAGCCGATTGGCACCCGCATATTCGGGCCGGTGACGCGTGAGCTGCGCAATGTGCAGTTCATGAAGATCATCTCGCTCGCGCCCGAAGTCCTCTAATTTCTGGGAAAGCGCTGATGAACAAGATTCGAAAGGGCGACATGGTGGTCGTCATCTGCGGACGCGAAAAAGGCCGGCGCGGCACCGTCATCGATGTGCTCGCCGATGGGCGTGTGCGTATCGAGGGCGTCAACATGTCGAAGAAGCACCAGCGGCCCAACCCGCAGGCGGGAATGCAGGGTGGCATCATCGAGCGTGAGGCGCCGCTGCACATCTCGAACGTCCAGGTATACAACCCGGCGACACAGAAGGGCGGTCGGGTCGGATTCAAGACGCTCGAAGGCGGCCGCAAGGTTCGGGTTTTCAAGTCGAACGACGAAATGGTCGACACCAAGTAGAGCCGGGAAACAGACATGGCAAGACTGCAGCAAACTTACCGCGAGAAGATCGTGCCGGAGCTCAAGCAAAGCTTGGGGCTAAAGAACACGATGCAGGTTCCGCGAATCCTCAAGATCACCGTCAACATGGGCGTTGGCGAAGCCGTAGCCGACAAGAAGGTCATGGACGCCGCCGTGGCGGACATGACGAAGATCACCGGTCAGAAGCCGGCCGTGACCAAGGCGAAGAAATCGGTGGCGACTTTCAAGGTGCGCGACGGTCAGGCCATCGGCTGCAAGGTGACGCTGCGCGGCGCGCGGATGTATGAATTCCTGGATCGGCTCGTATCGATCGCGATCCCGCGGATTCGCGATTTCCGTGGCATCAGCACCCGCTCGTTCGACGGCCGGGGCAACTACAGCCTGGGCGTTCGCGAACAGATTATTTTTCCCGAGATTCAGTACGACCAAATTGACCAGATTCGGGGGATGGATATCACGATCTCCACCTCGGCCGGCGATGACAAGCACGGTCGCGCGCTTCTCGAAGCCTTCAACTTTCCGTTTCGCAAGTAGGGTAAGACCCCATGGCAAAGACCAACATGCTCATGCGCGAAAAGCGTCGCCTCAAGGTCGCGAAAAAATACGCGACGAGGCGCGCGGAGCTCAAGGAGCTGATTCGCGATCCGAAGACATCGCCGGAAACCCGGGTGGAGGCGCAGGCGGAACTGCAGCGCCAGCCCCGAGACGCCGGCGCGACGCGGCAGCGAAACCGCTGCGCGATCACGGGGCGCTCGCGTGGCGTCTACCGCAAGTTCGGCCTGGCACGCACGAAGCTGCGCGAGGCGGCCAATCGTGGCGAGATCCCGGGTCTTTCGAAGGCCAGTTGGTGAGGCGCGCACAATGAGCATGACAGATCCGATCGCCGACCTCCTGACCCGCATCCGTAACGCGCAGTCGGCGCGCAAGCCAACGGTGGGTGTCGCGGCCTCGAAATTGAAGACGGCCATCCTCAAGGTGCTGAGGGATGAGGGCTATATCGGCCAGTTCAGCGTCGAGACCGAGGGGGCGAAGTCGACTCTGTCGATCGAGCTGAAGTATCACGATGGCAGGCCGGTGATCGATAGGATCGAGCGGATCAGCCGCCCGGGGCTGCGCATTTATCGGAGCAAGGACGAGCTGCCGAAGGTGCTCGGCGGGCTGGGGGTTGCCGTTGTCTCGACACCCAAGGGGATCATGACCGATCGGCAGGCCCGCGCAGCGGGCACCGGCGGGGAAGTCCTCTTTGTCGTCCATTAACGTCGCTGGTTGAGGCTTTCATCATGTCTCGAGTTGCAAAAATGCCGGTCAATCTCCCTCAGGGCGTCAGTGCCACGATCGGCACGGAAGCCGTGACGGTCAAGGGGGCAAAGGGCTCGCTCAGCCTGAAATTGAAGGGCGGCATCAAAGTCGTGCAGCACGACGGCCATCTCGCGGTCGAGGCGGCCGGCGCAGTGGAGGGTTTGATCGCCATCGCTGGGGCGACCCGTGCGCATCTGGCCAACATGGTGACGGGCGTCACCAAAGGATACGAGAAGAAGCTCGATCTGGTCGGTGTCGGCTATCGAGCGGCGGTGGCGGGCAAGAGTCTGAATCTGACACTGGGTTTTTCGCACGCCATCAATTACCCGATTCCCGAGGGCATCACGATCGAAACGCCGAGCCAGACGGAAATCCTCGTCAAGGGAATCGACCGGCAGCGGGTCGGGCAGATAGCCGCCGAGATCCGCGGATTCCGCCCCCCGGAGCCCTACAAGGGCAAGGGCGTCAAGTACAACGACGAGAAGATTTCGCTGAAGGAAGCGAAGAAGAAGTAGGCCTATGAAATCAGACAAGAATGACATCCGCCTGCGCCGTGCGCGTCGAGGCCGGGCGAAGATCAAGGAACTGGGCGTTGTGCGTCTGACGGTGCACCGCACCCCGCAGCATATCTACGCCCAAATACTCGCTCCCGAGGGGGATCGCGTGATAGCGGCTGCCTCGACGGTGCAAAAGGAAGTCCGCGGGGACCTGAAGACGACGGGAAACGTCGAGGCCGCAAAGGCCGTCGGCCGCTTCATCGCCGAGCGGGCGCGCGCGCAGGGAATTTCGAAGGTCGCCTTCGACCGCTCGGGGTTCATGTATCACGGTCGCGTCAAGGCTCTCGCCGACGCGGCACGCGAAGCCGGTCTCGAGTTCTAACCTAAGGGTCACACAGCGCTATGGCAAGAGTAGAGAAACCGGTCTCCGGCGACGATTTGGTCGAGAAACTGGTCGCGGTGAACCGCGTCGCGAAGGTCGTCAAGGGTGGCAAGCAGTTTGGCTTCACCGCCCTCACGGTCGTCGGCGATGGCGCCGGGCGGGTCGGATTCGGCTATGGCAAGGCCCGGGAAGTGCCGGTCGCCATTTCGAAGGCGATGATGCAGGCGCGCAAGAGCCTGGTGAGCGTCTCGCTGAAGAACGATACCCTTTTCTATGCGGTCAAGGGCCGGCATGGCACGACGCGGGTCTACATGCAGCCTGCGGCGGATGGTACCGGGGTGATCGCGGGCGGCGGAATGCGCGCGGTGTTCGAGTGCGCCGGCGTGCGCAACGTGCTCGCGAAGAGCTACGGCTCGCGCAATCCGATCAACGTGGTGCGGGCGACGATGGATGCGCTGACGAAGCTGCGCTCTCCAGAGGATATCGCCGCGAAACGCGGCAAGACCGTGACCGAACTCGTGGAATGAATGTGATGGCAGACAAATTCGTCAAAGTAACACTCGTCAGGAGTCTCGCGGGGCAGCTCGCCAACATCGCACAGTCGGCGCGTGGCCTGGGGCTGCGGCGCATCGGACACAGCGTAGTCGTCGCCGACACCGCATCGAACCGCGGCATGATCAATACGGCGGGACACATGCTGACGGTAGAGGTGGCGACGGGAACGGAGAAGCGCTAAATGAGATTGAACACCATCAAGCCGGCGGCCGGTGCGAAGCGCGAACATCTGCGCGTCGGACGGGGTGCGTCGGCCGGACAGGGCAAGACCTGCGGGCGAGGCGTCAAGGGTCAGCGCGCGCGCAAAGGCGGTTATCACAAGACCGGCTTCGAGGGCGGACAGATGCCGCTGCAGCGACGTCTGCCGAAGACGGGTTTCCGTTCCGCAATGAAGGCCTCGCGCGCCGAGTTGACGCTTTCGGATCTGATGCGGATGACGGATCCGGTGGTCACTTTGCAGGGTCTCATCGATGCCAACCGGGTTCCCGAACAGACGAAGATCGTCAAGATCGTGCTGTCGGGAAAGCTGAGCAAGGCGTACACCATCAAGGGACCCGCGGTCACGGCGACCAAGGGCGCCAAGAGTGCGATCGAGGCGGCCGGCGGCCGGTTCGAAGTCTGAGGAACTGAATTCGCATGTCGACCCCAACCACCAACATCGCCCAACTCGGTGACATGACGCGCTTCGCAGAGATGCGCAAGCGTCTGCTGTTTCTCGTCGGCGCGCTCGTGGTTTACCGGGTCGGTACATTCATTCCGGTTCCGGGAATCAATGCGGCTCGCTTTGCACAGTTCTTTTCGACCCAGCAGGGAACGCTGCTGGGTGTCTTCAACATGTTTTCGGGCGGCGCATTGCAGCGCTTCAGCATCTTCGCGCTGAACGTGATGCCCTACATTACCGCCTCGATCATCGTGCAGATGGCCTCCATGGTCTATCCCCCGTGGGCACAGATCCGCAAGGACGGTGAGTCGGGGCGACGCAAGCTGACGCAGTACACGCGTTACGGAACGGTCGGGCTGGCGGCTTTTCAGGGGTTTGGCGCGGCGCTCGCCATCCAGAATTCCGGTAATCATCTGGTCACGAACCCGGGGGCGCAGTTCCTGTTCGTCGCGACCGTATCCATCACCACCGGCACCTTGTTCGTAATGTGGCTCGGCGAGCAGATCACGGAGCGTGGCGTCGGCAACGGCATCACCATGATCATCGTCGCCGGCATCGTTGCCGGTCTGCCGCTCGCGATCGGTAACACGCTGGAAATGGTCAGGTCGGGTGAAATGAACCCGTTGGTGGTGCTGCTGATCCTGGTGGTGGTCGTGCTGGTCACGCTGTTCTGCGTGTTCGTCGAGCAGGCGCAGCGCCGTATCCAGGTCAACTACGCCAAGCGTCAGGTTGGACGGCGCATGATGCAGGGGCAAAGCACACACCTACCCTTCAAGCTGAATATGGCGGGTGTCATTCCGCCGATCTTCGCCTCGAGCCTGCTGGTGTTCCCGGCGACGATCGCCCAGTTCTTCGGCAATAGCCCGAATCCGAACGCCATTCAGCGCTTGTTGCAGCGCATCGCTGCGATCCTCGGCTACGGTCAACCCCTGCACGTGCTGCTGTTTGCCGTGCTCATCATCGGCTTTTCCTTCTTTTACGTCGCGTTGGTCTACGATGCGCGCGACACCGCCGACAACCTGAAGAAGGCCGGGGCGTTCATTCCCGGCATCCGGCCGGGACAACAAACCGGGGATTACATCGACAAGGTGCTGACCCGGCTAACGCTGTGGGGCGGCTTGTACATCATGGCGGTTTGTCTGTTGCCGGAACTGATCCGCATGGCGAATCCCGCCATTCCGTTCCAGTTTGGCGGCACCTCGCTGCTGATCATCGTGGTCGGCGTCATGGATTTCGTCGCGCAGGCTTACTCCCAAATGATGTCCCATCAATACGAGGGACTCATGAAGAAGGCAAGCTTTCGGGGCATCGGGAGCAAGAAATGAAAGTACGTCCTTCGGTGAAGAAAATCTGCAAGAACTGCAAGGTGGTACGGCGCAAACGCGTCGTTTACGTCATCTGCAGCGATCAGCGACACAAGCAACGTCAGGGCTGAACGGGGGGGCTGGCTCTGCCAGCCACTTGATCTTCTGGCGGTTTTTTTATAAACTTGCGCGCTTTTTCCCGTGCGCACAGTGGAGACATAGATGGCGCGTATCGCCGGCATCAACATTCCGATGAACAAGCACATCGTCATCGGCCTGACGCACATATTCGGCGTCGGTAGGAACCGTGCGGAGCTGATCTGCGATGCGGCGGGCGTCAAACAAAACGTCAAGGTCAAGGATCTGACCGATGCGGAAGTTGCTTCGCTGCGCTCGCAGGTCGCGAAATTCGCGGTCGAAGGCGATCTGCGGCGCGAAGTGTCCATGAACATCAAGCGTTTGATGGATCTTGGCTGCTACCGAGGCATCCGCCACCGCAAGGGTCTGCCGATGCGCGGGCAGCGGACGCGGACGAACGCGCGAACGCGAAAGGGCCCGCGCAAGCAGGCCGTGAAGATGAACGCACCCCCCGGCAAGGTTTGAGGTCGTCCGAGAAACATCATGGCCGAACAGAAACAGAATACGGCGCAGGGCGCCGCGAAGCCCGCTCGAAAGAAGGTGCGCAAGAACGTGCTCGATGCGATCGCGCACGTTCATGCCTCCTTCAACAACACGATCATCACGATCACCGACCGGCAGGGAAACACCCTGTCGTGGGCCACTTCCGGCGGCTGCGGGTTTCGCGGATCGCGCAAGTCGACACCCTTCGCCGCACAGGTTGCGGCTGAAAGGGCGGGAACGGCGGCCCAGGAGCATGGCGTGAAGAACGTCGAGGTGCGGGTCATGGGCCCCGGCCCGGGCCGCGAGTCCGCCGTGCGCGCGCTCAATGGCTGCGGGTTGAAGATCACGAATATCGAAGACGTGACACCGATTCCGCACAACGGATGCCGGCCGCCAAAGAAGCGTCGGGTCTAAATCCTAAGGGTTCGCAATGGCTAAATATACCGGTCCGAAGTGCAAGTTGTCCCGCCGTGAGGGAACCGATCTGTTCCTCAAGAGCGGCTCGAAGCCGCTCGAGTCGAAGTGCAAGCTGGAGATCCCGCCAGGTGGCGTGAAGAGCGAGCGCAAGCAGCGGCTGTCCGAATATGGCCTGCAGCTGAGGGAGAAGCAGAAGCTGCGGCGCATGTACGGCGTACTCGAACGTCAGTTTCGCAACTATTACCAGAAGGCGGCGGGACGTCCCGGTGCCACTGGCGAGACCTTGCTTCAGTTTCTCGAATGCCGTCTCGACAACGTCGTCTACCGGATGGGGTTCGCTTCCACGCGCGCCGAGGCGAGGCAATTGGTCAGCCACAAGGCGATCGCAGTCAACGACAAGCTCGTGAACATCGCCTCCTACCAGTGCAAGGCGGGCGACGTGGTCAATTTGCGCGAGAAGGCCAAAAAGCAGACGCGCGTTCAGGCGGCCCTAACCATCGCGGCACAGGTAGGCTTCCCCGACTGGGTCGAAGTGGACGACAAAAAGATGTCGGGCGTGCTGAAGTCGGTGCCTGACAGGCAGGAGATCCTGCCGGACATCAACGAGAGCCTCGTCGTCGAGTTGTACTCCAAGTAACACGCTCGCGGCGCGAGTCGACGGTGACTTCGCGTCCGGCACATTCAGGTGATATCTCCATGCAGGGATCGATCAGCGAATTCTTGAAGCCACGGGTCGTGAAGGTGCATCCGGTGTCGGCGCGACACGCGCGCATCGTGATAGAGCCGTTCGAACGTGGTTTCGGCCACACGCTCGGCAACGCCTTGCGACGCGTGCTCCTGTCCTCCCTTCCCGGCGCCGCCATCACCGAGGCCGAGATTGAGGGGGTGCTGCACGAGTACACCGCCATCGAGGGTGTACAGGAAGATGTCGTCGACATCCTTCTGAACCTGAAGTCGGTGGCGATCCGCATGCACTCGCGCGACAGCGCCGAGATTCGCCTGCACAAGAAGGGCCCCGGCCCGGTCACGGCCGGCGACATCGCCGGTGACCATGATATCGAGATCCTGAATCCCGATCTCGTGATCGCCAACCTCACCAAGGCCGGCGAACTCGCCATGTCGCTCAAGGTCGAGCGTGGACGTGGCTACCGACCGGCAGCACAACGCGCAGCCTTCGAGGAACAAACCCGTGCGATCGGCAGGCTGCTGCTCGACGCATCCTTCAGCCCGGTGCGCAAGGTGACGTACAACGTCGAGAGCGCGCGTGTGGAACAGCGAACCGATCTCGACAAGCTGATTCTGGACATCGAGACGAACGGCACGATAGACCCGGAAGAGGCGATCCGCCGCGCCGGGGGCATATTGAAAGATCAACTCTCGGTGTTTGTCGACCTGCAAGGCCAGGATGAGTCGACCGCCAAGGCCACCGAGACCCAATTCGATCCTATCCTTCTGCGGCCGGTGGATGAACTGGAACTGACGGTTCGCAGCGCGAACTGCCTGAAGGCCGAGAACATCCATTACATCGGTGATCTCGTGCAGCGCACCGAGGTGGAATTGCTGCGTACGCCGAATCTAGGCAAGAAGTCCCTGACCGAGATCAAGGAAGTGCTGGAAAGCCACGGCCTGACACTCGGCATGCGGATCGACAATTGGCCGCCTCCGGGCTTGAAGCGCGACGACGAGCGCGACGCCATCTGAACCAAAGAACCCAGGGTTTCCCAATATGCGTCATAGAAACAGCGGCCGGCAGCTATCCCGGAGCACGTCCCATCGACACGCACTGCTGCGCAACATGGCGGCTTCGTTGCTGCGTCACGAGACGATTCGTACGACGTTGCCGAAGGCGAAGGAACTGCGCCGCGTTGTCGAGCCATTGATCACCATGGCAAAGATCGATTCGCAGGCGAAGCGTCGCCTGGCGCTGGCACGGTTGCGCGACGTGGCGGTCGTCGAGAAACTGTTCGTCGAACTGGGACCTCGATTCAAAGCCCGTCCAGGCGGTTATACGAGGATCCTGCGCATGGAGGCGCGCCCCGGGGATTCTGCCGACATGGCGTTGATGCAGCTCGTCGATGCGGCCGCGGCAGCCGGTGAGCAGGCCGAGGGCGGTGCCGACAAGGCCGTGAAGGCGGGACGGCGCGGCGCGAAGGCGGCAGCCTGATATTTTTCGGGGGGTGGGAGACGAGCCCCCCCTGCGATAAGTCGATCCGTTGGTCCGTAACAAGGGAGGGTTCTTCGGTGAGTCTGGCTAGCGAGTTCAAAGAATTTGCCATGAAGGGCAACGTCGTCGACATGGCGGTCGGCGTCATCGTCGGCGCGGCGTTTGGTAAGATTGTATCCTCGCTCGTCGCCGACGTCGTAACCCCGGTGCTCGGTAAAATGATCGGCGGGGTGAATTTCAGCGACCTTGCGATCAGCCTAGGTGCGGACCCCAAGGGTGTGCCGGTTCTGGTCAAGTACGGCGTGTTCCTGCAGTCGATCTTCGATTTCCTGGTGATCGCTTTCGTGCTTTTCCTCGCGCTGCGGGGGATCAACAAGCTCAAGAAGCCGGCCGTCGTCGCCGCTCCGGTGGCGCCACCGAGCCGCCAGGAAGTGTTACTCGAAGAAATCCGCGACGTCCTAAGGAATCCCCGCTAGGACCTGCGTCCCTATTAAGAATCCGTTAATTACGCTCCTGCGGGGCCTCGCTGGCGCCCGACGGGTTGCGCAGTTTAACCCCAATCGGGTTTCGCGGCGTTTCACCTGGCGAGTGTCCACGGAAAGTATTAGGAATGTCAGCGGAAACACTCTAAACTTGACGGCGAAATCTTGGGGAAGGTCCAAGACCAGCCAGTTTGCCTGTGTCGTTTCAACATTAAATATTAATTTGGGGTATCGATAGATGAAGACCAAACTCGTTATCAGCGCGATCGCCGCCGCTTTTGTCTTGAGCGCCTGCGGCAAGAAGACCGAAGCGCCGGCACCCTCGGCCGACACCTCGGCGACGGCTCCTGCGCCTTCGGATTCCACCTCCGCCAGCGACGCCACTGCGGCGAGCATGGCGGCAAGCTCGGCTTCCGATGCCGCCGCGTCTGCGGCTTCTGACGCCAGTTCGGCTGCCTCCAGCGCGCAGCAGTAATACGCGAAGATCCTGATCGCGTGAGGCCCGGGCAAACAGCCGAAAGGCGGGTTGGCCCGGGCCTCGTTGCTTGCGGCGACGAGGCATGCTGTGGGCGTTAGCGTTCGCGACTGCCGGCATTCGGCGGACGACCGGCGCTGGATACAAGACGTCTACGGCGAGTATCTCGAATCGCTCTCGGATCTGAATACCGGGTTCTTTCCGGTCATCGACAACGATGATCCGCAGAAAGATGGCATCTTCGCCAGTTGGTTCGCCAACGAGCGTTCTCATCCGCTGATCATCGCGAACGGCGCCGATCGCGTTGGCTTCGCATTGGTCACCCGGCCTCAGATGCCCGTTGAGGGCGAGTGGCAGCCGGACTTTCGCATGGCCGAGTTCTTCATCCGCAAGGGCTGTCGACGAAACGGTTACGGTCGCGACGCCGCGAGTCTCATATTCGATCGATTCGCGGGCGAATGGATGATCGTCGCCTACCAGCGCAACTCCGGATCCGTGGGTTTCTGGCGTCAGGTGCTGACTGCCTATTGCCGCGGCGCGCTCACGGAGCGAGTCCGCAACGGTGAAGTGCAACACCGCTTTCGCAGCCGGCATAAGACGGCTTTTTAAAGATCGGTGTGGCGTCGAGACGGGAGCGGAAGAGCGTAGACCTCATGAGTAGCCTGGAAGAAGCCGTTGGAGTCGGTCCTTGAACGATCTGCCGCCGCGCACGACGACGGAACTTGCGTTTGAGTTCGTCCGCGCTCTGGCGGCTGAACTGAGCACAGG
>JABEVI010000099.1 GCA_013044085.1 Steroidobacteraceae bacterium | reverse complement strand
CCGATCATTGCGAGAATTGCCCGGCTGTTGCAAGGCCTCGGCGCAAGCCCCAACGGGGTATCCCTCGCGGCCCTCGGCACGGGTGTGGCCTCCGCGGCGAGCGTCGTCTCAGGCTCGCCGCGCACCGGCATCGCGCTGTTGTGGCTTTCGGGTCTGCTGGACGCCGTCGACGGCACCCTCGCCCGCCAGGTCGGCGGCAGCCCGCTCGGCGCCATCTTCGACATCACCTTCGACCGGGTGGTCGAAATCGCGCTGATCGCCGCGCTCGCCTGGCGCCATCCGGCGGCGCGCTTCGAGCTCTTGCTGCTCGCCGGCGCGATCGCGATCGCGATGTCGCTGTTCCTGGCCATTGCCGCCGCCCTGCAGAACCGCTCCTTCAAGGCCTTTCATTATGCGCCCGGGCTCGGCGAACGCACCGAAGCCTTCATTTTCCTCAGCGTGATGATCGCCGATCAGCACCGTCTCGCGCTCTGGACCGGCCTGTTCATCGGCATGATCCTGATCACCATGGGCCAGCGGCTGCGTCATGCCGCGCGCAACGGCTAGAAGCGGTAGCCGAACGAGACCCCGATCACGCGCGGTCGCAGCACGGTCTCGGCGAGAATGAACTGACCGGTGTTCGTGTAGACGCTGGCGTGCGAGTCGCCGAGATTCTGCGCAAAGAGCTTCGCGCTCCAGGCCTCATGGGCGACGCCCATCGACGCATCGTAGGTCGAATAGGCCGGATTCTCGAAGCGCAACACCGTCGTATTGACCGCGCCCCCGACCGCAAGCGATGGATTCGCACCGGCCTGCGTGAACGAATGGCCGGTGTGAGTCGCGTCGGCCTGAATGAACCATGCGTAGCCGGCGCGCATCCACCGGTAACGCATGCGCAGGCTGAACTGAAGCGGCGGCGAATTCGCGCTCGGGCCGCCGACCGGCCCGAATGGATTCACGACCGGAGTGCAATGCGTGCCGCTGCTGTCGCACGCCTGCGTGATCGGCTTGCCGAAGTTGCTGCTCGATGGATTGCCGTCGAGCAATGCCGGCGAGTTCGTCTGCACGCTGTGATTCCACGAGGCCGTGCCCTGCACGCTCAAGGCTCGCGTGATTTTCGCCCGGACCGAGGTTTCCAGGCCGCGAATCCGGAAGTTCTGGCCATTGGTGTTGACGGTCAGGTTGCCGAGCAGGCCCGGGTCGAACAGACCGACCTGGACGTCGTTCCAGTTCTCCTCGTACAGGGCGCCATCCCACCGCAGCCTCCGATCCAACCACTCGCTCTTCCATCCCATCTCCTCATTCGTCAGGCTGTCCGGACGGTAGGAGTTCGGCAACACGAACTGCTTATAGGCAATCCGCTGCCCGCCGGCGGTCGATTGCGCCGGTCCATAGATGAACTGGCTGCCGCCCGTGAGATTGAACCCGCCGGGACGAAATCCCTGTGACCAAGTGAAATAGAGCATCGCCGCCGGCGTCACGTGCCAGCTCACATTGACGCGGCTCTTGTCGCCGGATTGGCTGTTCTGCAGATGCCGCGCATCGAGGTTGTTGGCGCCGACGAGGCAGCCACCCGGCGGATTGCCCTGGTCGAAGCAGCCGAAGCCGCTGCTCACATCGCCCCGCAGCGAGTTGTCGAAGCGAAAATGGCGGGTGCCGACGGCAATCGTCAACACCTTCGGAATGAGGTCGTAGTCCAGCGAGAAGAAAAAGGCGAGTTGCCGCACGTCGCGCCGCGTATCCTGAAAAAACGCGACGTTGCCCGCCTGAACTCCGGGTTTCTCGACACTGGTGCCGGGCAGCGTGCCGACGTTCGACAAGCAGCCGCTGTTGCCGGGCGCACCCGGCGACGCGCTCGCCGTGCAGACGGGCAAGGACTTGAAACCCCAGTCCGTCTGGTCGAACAGACGGTTGTCCTCGAAAAAGACGCCGGCGATGCCGCGCAGCCGCCAGCCCCCCGGCGTGCTCAAGCGCAGTTCGTGCTGCACATTCTCATCGCGCTCCTTCTCGTGCCATATCGCACGCGGTGAGAAACAACTCGACGCGAGGCCCGTCTCGCCGCCCGAACCCGGGCCGTAGCACTGATAGTAGTCTCCGTACACGCCGCGCGCATAATTGGTGTAGTCGCCGACCTGGTCGACGTGGCGCACCAGGTAGCCGCCGGTGTAGACCGCCCTCAAGTCACCGATTTTTCCGTGCACTGTCCAAGCGGTGTTCTCGAATCGGTCGAGGTCGCGGGCATCATTGAACAAGGTGACCTGCAGAGGCTTTAGCGCCGCTCCGTCCGAGGCCTGCGGTTGCTGGTAGAACACCCCCTCGGCGTCCATTGTCTGGTACATCTGCGTGAGCAGGATGTTCCAGTCCGCGTCGATCTTGTACAACAATTCGGCACGCCCGCCCTTGTAGCTCACCGGGTTGATCGCGTTCCCGGCGATGGCGTCGTTGTTGATCGCCGCGCCGCCGGGCGGCACGCAATAGCCCGCATTCGGCCGGCCGTCCGGGCACCGGCCATTGACTGCCGGATAATTCGCGTAATGGATGCCAAGGTCGGTGTTCTT
>JABEVI010000098.1 GCA_013044085.1 Steroidobacteraceae bacterium | reverse complement strand
GAGCACGCGGAGCAGGTGCTGTGTTTCCGGCTCGGTGCCGAAGAGTACGGTGTGGACGTGCTGCGCGTGCAGGAGATCAAGGGCTGGGACACGGTCACGCGCGTGCCGTACTCACCGCCGTTCATCCTCGGCGTCATCAACCTGCGCGGCTCGATCGTGCCTGTCATCGACCTGCGCGTTCGCTTCGGGCTTGCGAACGCGCCCTTCGACGCGAGCACCGTGATCGTCGTGGTGCGTGTCCCGGGTGATCGCGGCGAGCGCATCGTCGGCATCGTGGTCGACTCGGTCACGGAGGTGCGCGACTTCTCCGCCGAGATCATCAAGCCGCCGACGGACGCGCTCGGCGCCGTGGCGGTCACATTTTTGAAGGGCATCGCCGCCATGACCGGCCAGCTCGTGATGATCGTGGACATCGAGGCGCTCGTCAGATCGAGTTTCGCCGTCGAGCCCGGCGATGACGCCCGAGCGGCCGCATGAGCCATGCCGAACATCCACCTCGAAGGCAGTTTGCTGATCCAGGACGTCGAGGGCTGGCACGAGCGGCTGCTCGGCGCCTTCTCGAGCGAAGGGCCGATCACGATCGATCTTTCCGGACTCGTCACGGTGGACAGCGCCGGTATCCAGTTGTTGCTCGCCGCGCGGCACGAGGCGGGGAATCTGGGTCGAACGCTCGAGTTTGCGGGTGCCACATCGCGCTTCGACGATGCCGTCGGCCTGCTCGGCTTGCGCGAGGCTCTGTTCGGAGCGGCACGTCATGAGCCGTGAAGCGGCATTCGAACCGGAGCGCGTCCGGGAATTCTCCTTCACGGATGCCGACTTCGAGGCGTTGCGCACGCTCGCCCGGGAATTGACCGGCATCGCCCTCGCCGAATCGAAGCGCGAACTGGTCTACGGCCGGTTGTCGAGGCGGCTGCGCGTGCTCGGCCTGCGAAGCTTCGTCGACTATCGTCGGCTCCTGGAGGCGGACGACGGTGCGGAGCTCGGCGAATTTTGCAATGCGATGACGACGAATCTGACCGCGTTCTTCCGTGAGTCGCACCATTTCGATTATCTGCGCGACGAGTTTCTGCTGCCCCGCATGAACGATCCGCGCGCCTCGCGTCGGATCCGCATTTGGTCGGCCGCGTGTTCCTCGGGGGAGGAAGCGTATTCCCTGGCGATGACGATCTGCGAGACGATCCCCGATTTGCCCCGATGGGACGTGAAAATCCTCGCAACCGACATCGACTCGGACATTCTCGGGCGTGCACGGCGCGGGCGGTATGCGGCCGACCGGGTCAAAGGTCTCGATCCGCTGCGGCTGCAGCGTTTCTTCCGGCAGGTCAACGACGGCGCGCAACGCTGCTACGAGGTCGATCCGCTGATCGCCGGCATGGTCACGTTCAAGGTCCTGAACCTGATGAAAGAGCTGCCGATGAAGGGGCCGCTCGACGTGGTCGTGTGCCGGAATGTGATCATCTATTTCGACAAGGACGCGCAACGCGATCTGTTCGGACGGATCGCGCGGGTGCAGCGGCCGAACGATCTGTTGTTTCTCGGTCATTCCGAGAGTCTTTTCAAGGTTTCCAACGACTACACGCTGATCGGCAAGACGATCTACCGTCGCAACGGAAGCACGGTACCAGGAGCCATCCCATGAAGATCATGATTGTCGACGACTCCACCGCAATGAGGATGATCGTGCGCAAGACGATCCGCCTCGCCGGCTTCGACGGACACGAGTTCAGCGAGGCGATCGACGGCGCGCAGGCGCTTGCGGCGATCAAGGGCGGGGCACCGGATCTGGTTCTTTCGGATTGGAACATGCCGAATTTGACCGGAATCGACCTCCTCGAACAGTTGAACCGTGAGGGCATCAAGGTCAAATTCGGCTTCGTGACCACGGAAGCGACGCCGGAGATGCGCCAGCGCGCGGACGCGGCCGGTGCGAGCTTCCTGATTTCCAAACCGTTCACGCCGGAGTCCTTCCAGCAGACCCTCGGAGCACACATCAAATGAGCGCGCCGAGCCATTATCCACTGCCGGATGCCGCCCTCGTCAGGGAGATGTTCGGTGTGTTGTTCGACGGTCTTACGGTGAAACCCGGGCCGAAATTCGACCTCGGGCCGAAGTCCTCGAGTTACTGCGCGGTCTACGTCACCGACGAGAACGCGCCGGGAGCCTTTTGCGTCTGCGACATGGCGTTCGCGGCGAACGCCGGCGCCGCGCTGTCCATGCTTCCACCGCCGGTCGCCAAGGAGGCGGCCAAGAACCGCGTACTGAACGAGGTGATGAGCGCTAACCTGCGTGAAGTCATGAACATCGCCACGCGCCTGCTGCTGCGTGAGAACACACCCCACCTGCGCCTCGAGGAGGTGTATCCGGTCGCGGCGCTGCCGGCGGCCGCGCAGGCGGCCCTCGCCGCGGCGCCACACCGCGTCGATTTCGAGACGAGCCTCGGCAAGTACGGCGTCGGCATGCTGGCCGCTGTGAGCCTGTGAACCAGTGAGGCGGTGGTCGGCCGCACGCGAGCGTTGGGCGCGGCGCGGCCAATTGACATATGATCGGCGCTGGGCCGGCTGCGGCCGTTTCATGGGAATCCTCGATGACGTCCGCAACGACCCAGACGCGCCAGTATCGGTATTACGACTTCGTGATGGCCGCTTATGTCTGTGTGCTGCTCTGTTCGAATTTGATCGGTCCGGCGAAGGAAACATCGATTCATGTGCCGCTGCTCGGCAACGTGACCTTCCTTGCCGGCGTGCTGTTCTTCCCGATTTCATACATCTTCGGCGACATACTGACCGAGGTCTACGGCTACGGTCGCGACCGCCGGGTCGTCTGGGCCGGCTTCGGTGCGCTCGCCTTCGCCTCGTTCATGGCCGCTGTGGTGGTTCACCTGCCGGTCTCGGCCACGGGTCTCGCCAGTCAGGCTGCGATCGAGGCGGTGTTCGGCAACACGCCGCGCATCGTCGCGGCCTCGATCGTCGCATTTCTGTGCGGCACCTTCGTCAACAGCTACGTGTTGGCGAAGATGAAGATCTGGACTCGCGGGCGCTGGTTGTGGACGCGGCTCGTCGGCTCGACGCTCTGCGGTGAATGGGTCGATTCGGCGCTCTTCTACACCATCGCATTCTACGGCCGGATGCCATGGCCGCACCTTCAGGATCTGATGATCACGCAGTATCTGATGAAGAGCGGTTGGGAAATGATCGCCGCGCCGGGAACCTATCGGGTCGTCGCCTTCCTGAAGAGGGTCGAGAACGAGGACTACTACGATATCGGCACCAACTTCACGCCCTTCTCGCTGCAGGCCTGAGGCGGTGCTCGATCCGAAGAGAATCGTGGTGCTCGACGCCGCGCTGCCGGGGGAGGCCGCGAGTCCCCGACCCGAGACCATCCTCGCCGGGATCCCGCATGCCCGTGCCGCCAATCAATACAGCGATGGCGGCGATGAGTTCTTCTGTGGCGTCTGGACAAGCACCCCGGGGAAATGGCGCGTCCGCTACACGGAGCACGAATTCTGCGTGATCATCGAAGGCCGCGTGCGCATCGAGTCGGTGGCCGGCGAACGCCGCGACTTCGGTGCCGGCGCGGCGTTCGTCATTCCCGCCGGCTTCGAGGGCAGCTGGGAGGTGCTGGCGGCATGCCGCAAGTGGTACGCGGTGTTCGAACCGAAGACCTAGCCACGCCCGTTCACGCGGCGCGCCGCGCTCAAGCCGTGCCGCGGATCGCCTCGCCAAGCACCTCGGCGATGCGCGCAAGGTCGGCGGGCTCGACGATCAACGGTGGCGACAGGGCGATGATGTCGCCGGTCTGGCGCACCAGCACCCCGCGCTCGAAGCACTTCAGGAACACATCGTAGCCGCGCGTGCCGGGACGTCCGGCGCGCGGTTCCATCTCCACCGCGCCGATCAGGCCGCAGTTGCGCACGTCGATGACGTTCGGCAGCCCCTTCAGCGAGTGCACGGCGCTCTCCATCTGCGGCGCGAGGGTCGCGGCCCGGGTCAGAAGCCCCTCGCGCGCGTAGATGTCGAGCGTCGCGAGCGCCGCCGCACAGGCCGCCGGATGCGCCGAGTACGTGTAGCCATGGAACAGTTCGATGGTGTGTTCCGGGCCCTGCATGAAGGCATCGTAGATCTTGCGCGCCGCGAACACGGCGCCCATCGGCACCGCGCCATTCGTCAAACCTTTCGCGGTCGTCATCAAGTCGGGCGTGACCTCGAAGGCCTGCGCGCCGAAGGGCTTGCCGACCCGCCCGAAACCCGTGATCACTTCGTCGAATATCAGCAGAATGTCGTGCTTGTCACAGATCTCGCGCAGCCGCTTCAGGTAGCCAACGGGCGGCAGGATCACGCCGGCCGACCCGGACAGCGGCTCGACGATCACCGCGGCAATCGTCGAGGCGTCGTGCAGCGCGATCAAGCGTTCCAGATCGTTGGCCAGATGCGCGCCCCACGCGGGCAGGCCGCGGCTGTAGGCGTTGTGTTCGATCGAGAGCGTGTGCGGGAGATGGTCGACGCCGGGCAGCATCGAGGCGGCGAAGTATTTGCGGTTATTGAGGATGCCGCCGACCGATATGCCGCCGAAACCGACACCGTGATAGCCCTTTTCGCGTCCGATCACGCGGAATCGTGAGCCCTGGCCGCGGGCGCGTTGATAGGCGATCGCAATCTTCAGCGCCGTGTCCACCGATTCGGAGCCGGAATTGGTGAAGAAAACCCGATCGAGTCCGGGCGGCGCGATCGCCGCGAGGCGATTGGCGAGTTCGAAGGCGCTCGGATGGCCCATCTGAAAGGTGGGTGCAAACTCCATGGTTGCGAGTTGCGCGCCGACCGCCTCGGCGATCTCGCGCCGGCCGTGACCGGCGTTCACGCACCACAGACCCGCGACCGCATCGAGGATTTCACGGCCGTCGGCGCTCCAGTAGTGCATGCCCTCGGCGCGCACCAGCAGGCGCGGATTCGCCTTGAACTGGCGATTGGCCGTGAAGGGCATCCAGAAGGACTGCATCTCGCTCGGGGACAGGGCCGTGGACGGCTTCGCATTCATTAGGTCGGATCCTTTACAGCACAGAGGGCGCCGGCGACCGGCATCGGGGGCGAGATGATAAGAAAAATTGACACTTCCGGCAATTATTGGCGAAATTGGTGTCCCGACGTTTAATATCCTTAACATCATGAGTTTGGATGTGGGTTCACATTTGAGGGCCGTACGGCAGATGTACGGCCTGAGCCAGCGCGAGCTCGCCAAGCGGTCGGGCGTCACGAACGGGTTGATCTCCTTGATCGAACAGAACCGCGTCAGCCCCTCCGTCAGCAGTCTGAAGAAGGTGCTCGATGGGGTGCCGATGGCGCTCGCCGATTTCTTCACCCTCGATCTGGCGCTCAAGCCGCAGGTGTTCTTCCCTAAGGAGGAATTGCCGGACATCGGCACCGCGCGGGTCGCCCTTCACCTCGTCGCCAGCAACGTCGCCAAGCGCAGCATGGCGGTCCTGCACGAATTCTATGAGCCCGGCGCCGACACCGGCGAGGAGATGCTGACGCACGGCGGCGAGGAGGGGGGGGTCGTCGTACGCGGCCGCATCGAACTGACGGTCGGCGGCGAGACGCGCACGCTCGGCGCGGGCGACGGCTATTACTTTCGCAGCACGCTGCCGCACCGCTTCCGCAACACCTCGCGCGAACAGTGCGAGATCGTCAGTGCGAGCGCGCCGCCGACGTTGTAGCCTCCTGCGGGACGCCTTTCGGTTACCATGCGCCACCTATGAGCATAGTCACCGTCGCCGCGACCCAGATGGCCTGTGAATCGAACCGCGAGGCGAACCTCGCGCGGGCGGAGCGTTTGGTGCGCGCCGCGGCGGCGCGTGGCGCGAACGTGATCCTGCTGCAGGAGTTGTTCGAGACGCCGTACTTCTGCAAGGACCACGATCCGCGCCACTTCGATCTTGCCCTGCCGCTCGAGAGTCACCCGGCCGTCGAGCGGATGAGCGCGCTCGCGCGCGAACTCGGCGTGGTTCTGCCCGTGAGCGTGTTCGAGCGGGCGGGCAAGGCGTTCTTCAACACGGTCGTCGTCGTCGATGCGGATGGAACCGCCGTCGGCAGCTACCGAAAATCGCACATTCCGGAGGGTCCCGGGTACCACGAGAAATTCTACTTCTCCCCCGGTGATACGGGTTTTCGTGTGTTTTCCACCGCCTTCGGACGGCTCGGCGTGGCAATTTGCTGGGACCAGTGGTTTCCGGAGGCGGCGCGGGCGATGGCGCTTCAGGGAGCCGAGATGCTCCTCTACCCGACCGCGATCGGCTCGGAGCCGCAGGCGCCGGAAATCGATTCGAGCGCTCACTGGCGGCGCACGATGCAGGGTCATGCCGCGGCGAACGTGATGCCGCTGCTGGCCTCGAACCGCATCGGTGTCGAACGTGGCGAGAAATATTCGATGACCTTCTACGGATCGTCCTTCATCGCGTCGGCGACCGGCGAGATCGTCGCCGAGGCCGACCGTGGCACGGAAAGCGTGCTCACCGCGAGCTTCGATCTGGAGGAAATACGCCGCTACCGTGAGGCCTGGGGTCTGTTCCGGGACCGACGGCCGGATCTTTACCACCCGATGCTCTCGTTCGATGGGCGCAGCTGACGACCCGGGCCCGGAAGGGGCGTGAACGAACAACCCTTCCAGTGGATCGCGACGGCACCGGTCGGCGCCGCCTCGGTTCTCGGCGAGGAGCTGGCCCAATTCGGCGCGAGCGGGCTGCGTGATCGCAGCCACGACGTCCGTTTCCAGGGCTCCCTCGAGACCGGCTATCGGGTCTGCCTCTGGTCGCGGACCGCGACCCGCGTCTACCTGAGCCTCGGGGTGTTCGAGGCCGCGACCTCGGAGAGTCTGCACGCGGCGCTGATGCGCATCGACTGGCGCGAGCACCTCGCGCCCGGCGCGACGCTCGCCTGTTCGGCCACTGGCGGCAACGCGCAGCTGCGGCATACGCTGTACGCGGCGCAAGTGCTGAAGGACGCGGTCTGCGATGGGCTGCGCGAATCGACCGGCACGCGCCCGAATATCAGCGCCCGGCGGCCCGATGTCCTTTTGCACCTGCACGTCGACGGTCCGGCCGCGCAACTGTCGATCGATTTCTCCGGCGAGAGCCTCCACCGGCGCGGCTACCGGGTCGAGAGCGGCCGCGCGCCCCTGAAAGAAAACCTCGCCGCCGCGGTTCTGCTGCGCGCCGGGTGGCCGGCGATATTCGCGCGCGGCGGCGAGCTCGTCGATCCGATGTGCGGTTCCGGCACCTTTCTCACCGAGGCCGCCGCGATCGCCGCGGACGCCGCACCCGGACTGTCGCGGGAGTACTTCGGCTTCACGGGCTGGCGCGGTCACGACGCGCCGTTGTGGGAGCGCCTGTGCGCCGCTGCGCGGGCGCGCCGCGCCGCCAGCTCGCCACGGCGCTGTATCCACGGCTTCGATGCGGACGCCGAGGCGGTGCGCGGCGCGCTTGAGAATGCGGCGACCGCGGGCTTCGCCGACTGGATCGACATCGAGCAGCGCGCCCTGGCCGCGCAGACCCGGCGGGTTGGCGGGCCCGGCTTGCTGGTGTGCAATCCACCGTACGGGGAGCGGATCGGCGCCGAGTCCGCGTTGCCGGCCCTGTATGCCGATTTGGGGCGTGTCATGCGCGAGGAGTTCGGCGGCTGGCAGGCCGCGGTGCTTACCGGCAACCCGCCGCTTGCCCGCCATCTGGGTGTGTACGCGAAGCGCACGCATCGAGTCTTCAACGGGCCGATCGAGTGCCGGTTGTTGCGTTTCGAGCTGGATGCAAAGAGTGCGCAGGAACCGGCCGCGTCGGTGCAGAGTCGCTGGGCGGCGCGCTCCGGTGCGCAGATGTTCGCGAACCGACTGCGCAAGAACCTCGCGAAGTTCGAGCCCTGGGCGCGCAAAGAGGGCATCGAGTGCTACCGGCTCTACGATGCGGACATGCCGGAGTACGCCTTCGCGATCGACCTGTACGGGCGTGAGCCGCGGCACGTTTTCCTGCAGGAATATGCCCCGCCGCGCAGCGTCGATCAGGAGGGCGCGCGACAGCGCCGCCGTGAGGTGTTGTCGGTTCTGCCGCAGATCCTGGAGGTTCCGGTCGGGCAGGTGCACTCGCGCACGCGTGCGCCGCAGAAGGGTGCCGCGCAGTATGAGAAGCGCGCCGCCACCGACCAGCGCCAGGCGGTGCGTGAGGGTGGTCTCGCGTTCTGGGTCAACTTCCGTGACTATCTGGACACCGGTTTGTTCCTCGATCATCGTCTGACCCGATCGATGCTGCGTGCCTGGGCCAAGGATGCGGACTTCCTGAACTTGTTCTGCTACACGGGCGCGGCGACCGTCTATGCGGCCGCGGGCGGCGCGCGCTCGAGCGACAGCGTCGATCTGTCGAACACCTACCTTTCCTGGGCTGAGGACAATCTCGTCTTGAACGGTCTGGCGAGCGCGCGCCACCGGCTGCAGCGCGCGAACTGCCTCGAGTGGCTCGATGCGCGTGCCGCCGCCGGTCCGAGCTATGACCTCGTGTTCCTCGATCCGCCGACGTTCTCGAATTCCAAGCGCATGCAGGGCGTGCTCGACGTGCAGCGCGATCATGGCGCGATGATCCGGCGGACGATGGGCTTGCTGCGTGCCGGCGGGCGAGTGGTGTTCTCGACCAATTGCCGCGGCTTCAAGCTCGATACCGCGGCGCTCGGCGAGTGGCTGGTCGAGGACATCAGTGCGAGCACGCTACCGCGCGACTTCGAAGGCAACCCGCGCATCCATCGGTGCTTCACGGTGCGCCACCGCTGAAGTGTTTAACATCTTGTCTCGCTTGACAGGCAAGCGGGCATCTGCCTTTTGTGCCGCCGGGTGCTAAAAGCGCCGGTATTGCGGCGCAATATTCTTCGCTAAGTCACGGAAATGGCTGAATCTTGGCTATCTCGTGCCTGGGGGCGGGGGCGGTACCCCCGGAAATTGGTGTACCATGCCCTCACCGAAAGCCCGGGCGTTTCCCCGGGCGTTTAATATCCTAAACATGGCTCGCAAGCCGCTCATCGGAATTCCAGCCGATCGCCGGCTGTTTGGAAAGCATTACTTCCATATGGTCGGCGAGAAATACATCGCCGCCGTCGTCGGCGGCGCCGACGCATTGCCGGTCCTCATTCCCGCGCTCGGCGCACAGCTCGAACTTGGTTCGCTTCTCGAGATGTGCGACGGGTTGCTGTTCACCGGCAGCGAAACCAACGTCGAACCCCACCAGTACGGAGGCCCGGCCAGCGCGCCGGGCACACTGCATGACCCAGATCGCGATGCTACGACGCTTCCGCTGATCCCCCGGGCGATCGCCGCCGGCTTGCCGGTGCTCGCGATCTGCCGCGGCTTCCAGGAAATGAACGTCGCCTACGGCGGCACGCTATGGCAGCGCCTGCACGAGGTGCCGGGCCACATCGACCACCGTGACGACGCCTCGCTGCCGCTCGAACAACAGTACGGGCCGGCTCACGAGGTCATCCTCGATCCCGGGGGACGGCTGCGGGAAATCGCAGGCCGCGATCGGCTGAACGTCAATTCCCTGCACTGGCAGGGAGTGGAGACGCTCGGTCGCGGTCTCACCGTCGAGGCGCGCGCGCCGGACGGTGTGGTCGAGGCGTTTCGGGTCGAGGCCGCCGCGGGCTTCGCCTTCGGGGTGCAATGGCACCCGGAGTGGCGCTTCGAGGGCAATCCGTTTTCCCGCGCGCTGTTCGCCGCGTTCGGCGAGGCGAGCCGGCAGTACGCACAGGCAAGGTGACTCATGAGCATCATTCAGCAGTTTCTGAAGGAGCACGGTATCTCGGAAGTCGAGGCGATCATCCCGGACATGGCCGGCGTCGCGCGCGGCAAGCTGATGCCGGCGGAGAAATTCGCCGAGGAGGAGGGCATGCGCCTGCCGGAGGCGATCTTCCTGCAGACGGTGACCGGCGATTATCCGGAAGACCAGAGCGCGATGAATCCTTCCGACATCGACATCGTGTTGAAGGCCGATCCGAAGACCGTGCGCGTCGTTCCGTGGGCGGCGGAGCCGACCGCACAGGTGATCCACGACTGTTTTTACGGCGACGGCCGGCCGGTGACGATGGCGCCGCGCTACGTGCTGCGCCGCGTGCTCGATCTGTACGAGGCGCATGGCTGGGAGCCGGTGGTCGCGCCGGAGCTGGAGTTCTTCCTGGTCGAACCGAACATCGACTCGGATTATCCGTTGAAGCCGCCGATCGGTCGCTCCGGACGCCCGGAGATCGGCCGCCAGGCATACAGCATCGCCGCGGTCAATGAATTCGACCCGCTGTTCGATGACATGTACTCGTTCTGCGAGGCGCAGGACATCGAGATCGACACCTTGATCCACGAGTCGGGCGCGGCGCAGATGGAGATCAACCTGCTGCACGGCTACCCGATGAGCCTCGCCGACCAGGCGTTCCTGTTCAAGCGCACGGCGCGCGAGGCGGCGCTGCGTCACAAGATGTACGCGACGTTCATGGCCAAGCCCATGGCGAAAGAGCCGGGCAGTGCGATGCACCTTCACCAGAGCATCATCGACGCGAAGACCCGCAAGAACATCTTCAGCAATCCGGACGGCACCCCGTCCGCGCTGTTCTTCGGCCATATCGCCGGCCTGCAGCGTTACCTGCCTTCGGCGATGTCGTTGTTCGCGCCGAACGTGAACAGCTACCGGCGCATCAGCCGCTACTCGATGGCGCCGATCAACGTGCATTGGGGATACGACAACCGCACTGCGGGCCTGCGCGTGCCGATGTCGAACCCGGATGCGCGCCGCGTCGAGAACCGGCTCGGCGGGGCCGATGCCAATCCCTACCTCGCGATCGCCGCATCGCTCGCCTGCGGCTATCTCGGCATGGTGGAGGGTCTGAAGCCCTCGGAACCGATCTCCGGAAGTGCCTACGACCTCGCCATTGCGCTGCCGCGCTCGCTCGCGGAAAGTCTGCGGCTGCTGCGCGAATCGAAGCAGCTGGTCGACCTGTTCGGCGACCGCTTCGTGCTTGCCTACACGGCCGTGAAGGAGGCCGAATACGAGACCTTCGCCCAGGTGATCAGCTCGTGGGAGCGCGAGCACCTGCTGCTGAACGTCTGAGCGGCGCTCAGACCAGTACGCGCTCGATGCCGCCGCTGTTGGCGCGGCGCACGTATTGCGGCAGCCAGTCGGGTCCGAGGACGTGCTTGGCGATCTCGACGACGATGTAGTCCGCATCGACGTCGACGTCGTCCCGATAGCGCTGCAAGCCTTGCAGACAGGACGGGCAGGAGGTGAGGATCTTCACCCCGCCCTCGTGCCCGGCGCCGCGGATCCGCGCGGCGCCGGCGCGCATCTCGGCCTCCTTGCGGTAACGCACCTGCGTCGAGATATCGGGTCGTGTGAAGGCGAGTGTGCCGGACTCGCCGCAGCAGCGCTCGTTCATCTCGACCGCCCCGTTGTCCCCGGCGTTCATCAGTGAATTGACCACGGTGAGCGGCGCGTGCCGCTTCATCGGCGAATGACAGGGATCGTGGTACATGTAGCGCACGCCGGTCGTGTTCCCGACCTGCACGCCCTTCTCCATCAGGAACTCATGCACGTCGAGGATCCGGCTGCCGGGGAATATCTGGCCGAACTCGTATTGCTGGAGCTGATCGAAGCAGGTCCCGCAGCTGACGATGACGGTCTTGATGTCCAGGTAATTGAGCGTGTTGGCGACGCGGTGGAACAGCACGCGGTTGTCGGTGACGATCTTCTCGGCCTTGGTGAACTCGCCGGCGCCGCGCTGCGGGTAGCCACAGCACAGATAGCCGGGCGGCAGCACGGTCTGTACGCCGACGTGCCAGAGCATCGCCTGCGCGGCGAGGCCCACCTGCGAGAACAAGCGCTCGGAGCCGCAGCCCGGGAAGTAGAACACCGCCTCCGACTCGCTGCTGGTGCGCACCGGGTCGCGGATGATCGGCACGTAGTTGCGATCCTCGATGTCGAGCAAGGCGCGCGCGGTCTTCGAGGGCATGCCGGCGGGCAGGCGCTTGTTCACGAAATGCACGACCTGCTCGACCATCGGCGTGCGCCCGGTCGTCGCCGCCGGGGCTCGCGTCTGCGCCTTCGCCCAGGTCGACAACAGCCGGCTGCCGGCGCGCTGGGCGCGATAGCCCCAGTCGATCATCAGCTTGCGCGCCGTCTTGATGGTGTTCGGATTGGTCGCGTTCAGGAACAGCATCGCCGTGGCGGTGCCCGGGTTGAAGCGCTTCTTGCCCATGCGCCGCAGCAGGTCGCGCATGCCCATCGAGACCTCGCCGAAGTCGATGTCGACCGGGCAGGGGGCCTCGCATTTGTGGCAGACGGTGCAGTGGTCGGCGACGTCCGCGAGCTCGTCCCAGTGCCTGATCGAGACGCCGCGGCGCGTCTGTTCCTCGTAGAGAAAGGCCTCGATCAGCAGCGAGGTCGCGAGGATCTTGTTGCGGGGCGAGTACAGCAGGTTCGCCCTCGGCACGTGCGTCGCGCACACCGGTTTGCACTTGCCGCAGCGCAGACAGTCCTTGATCGCCTCGGAGATCGTGCTGATGTCGGACTGTTGCATGATCAGCGATTCGTGGCCGAGCAGGTTGAAGCTCGGCGTGTAGGCGCGCCGCAGATCCGCGCCCGGCATCAGTTTTCCCTGGTTGAAGCGCTCCTGCGGATCGACGCGGCGTTTGTAGGCCCGAAAGCCGGCGAGTTCCTCCTCGGTGAGATATTCGAGCTTGGTGATGCCGATGCCGTGCTCGCCGGAGATGACTCCGTCGAGTGAACGCGCGATGCCCATGATGCGCGCGACCGCGGCGTTGGCCGTCTGCAGCATCGCGTAGTCGTCGGAATTGACCGGGATGTTGGTGTGCACGTTGCCGTCACCGGCGTGCATGTGCAGCGCGACGAACACCCGACCGTGCAGAATGCGCCGGTGCAGCGCGTCGCACTCGGCCAGCACCGGCGCGAACTGCGCGCCACCGAAGATCCGCTCGAGCTCTGCGCGCACCTCGGTCTTCCAGCTGACGCGCAGCGACCGGTCCTGCAGGCGTGCGAAGATCCGCGCCTCGTCGCCGTCCGCGGATGCGACCTCCAGCGCCGCGAGCAGCCCGCGCCAATGCGTGCGCACCCGTTCGAGGAGCGCGTGCGCGAGCGCGACGCGCTCGCCGAGCACCTCCCCGGCCGACAAGCGGTCGAGTTCCGGATCGCCGGACTTGCCGGGCTTGACGTTGCCCGCGAAGTACTCCTGCAGAGCGTCCAGCAAGGCGAGCTTGTTGGCGATCGACAGCTCGATGTTTATCCGCTCGATCGCATCGGTGTATTCGCCGAGCCGCTCGATCGGTATGACGACGTCTTCGTTGATCTTGAACGCGTTGGTGTGCTTGGCGATCGCGGCGGTCTTGGCGCGGTCCAGCCAGAAGGTGCGGCGCGCTTCGGCGCTCACGGCGATGAAGCCTTCGCCGGTGCGGGCGTTCGCGAGGCGCACCACTTCGGAGGCGGCCGCCGCGACGCGCGCTTCGTCCTCGCCGACGATGTCGCCGAGCAGCACCATTTTCGGCAGCGCGCCGCGCTTCGCCTTGGTGCTGTAGCCGACCGCGCGCAGGTAGCGCTCGTCGAGATGTTCGAGGCCGGCGAGGATCGGGCCACCGGCGCGGCCGCCGGCGGCGAGGAAGTCGCGGATCTCGATGATGGTCGGGATCGCCTCGCGCGCCTGGCCGAAGAACTCAAGGCAGACGGTGCGCACGCAGCGCGGCATGCGATGCAACACCCAGCGCGCGGAGGTGATCAGGCCGTCGCAGCCCTCCTTCTGCACGCCCGGCAGGCCGCCCAGGAATTTGTCGGTGACGTCCTTGCCGAGGCCGGTCTTGCGGAAGACCGCGCCATCCAGATCCAGCCGCTCGCTGCGCAACACCGCGGCGCGGTCCGGGTGCTCGCGCCCGTCCTTCCAAGTCAGCTCGAAGGACACGCGTGGCGCATCGTGAATCTTGCCGAGATTGTGGCCGAGGCGTGTCACCTCGAGCCAGTTGCCCTCGGGGTCGACCATGCGCCACCAGGCGAGGTTGTCGACCGCGGTGCCCCAGAGCACGGCCTTCTTGCCGCCCGCATTCATCGCGATGTTGCCGCCGATGCAGGAGGCGTCGGCCGAGGTCGGGTCGACCGCGAATACGAAGCCGGCGCGCTCGGCGGCCTCGGTGACGCGTTTGGTGACGACTCCGGCCTCCGTAAACAGGCACGCGGTCGGGGCGGCGAGACCCGGCAGCGTGCGCGACTCGACTTCGCCCAAGGTCTCGAGCTTTTCGGTGTTGAGGACCGCCGACCATGGTGTCAGCGCGACCACGCCGCCGGTGTAACCGGTGCCACCGCCGCGCGGAATCACGGTGAGCCCGAGTTCGATGCAGTCGCGGATCAGTTGCGGAATCTCCGCCTCGGTGTCCGGTGAGAGCACGAGAAAGGGCAGTTCGACGCGCCAGTCGGTGGCGTCCGTGACATGCGAGACGCGCGCGAAGGCGTCGAAGCGGACGTTGTCGGCGCGGGTATGGCGGCAGAGGAGCTGGCGCGCGCGCCGGCGCATCGCCGCCAGTTCGCCGAAATGCCGGTCGAAGCGCTGCACAGCCGCGCGCGCCAGATCGAGCAGTTGTGAGACTTTGGCGTCACGCACTGCATCGGCCGGCTCGCGGCGCCGTTCGACCTCGCGCAGGCGGTGCTGCAGGGCCTCGATCAGCAGGCGCCGGCGTTTCGGCGTGCCGAGCAGGTCATCCTGCAGGTACGGGTTCCGGTCGACCACCCAGATGTCGCCGAGCACCTCGTAGAGCATGCGCGCCGAGCGGCCGGTGCGGCGCTCGGCGCGCAGGCCGTCGAGGGTTTCCCAGGCCTCATCGCCCAACAGGCGGATGACGATTTCGCGATCGGCGAGTGAGGTGTAGTTGTACGGGATTTCGCGCAGGCGCGCCGCCGGCTCCGGCGCGTCGGCCGGACCTGCCGGGATCATGAATTCGAGTGCAGCGCCCATCGGTCGCCGATTCTACCGCCTGCGATGCGCGCCATGCCGGGCTTTCCAACGCCTGCCGGGTCGACTATCGTGGCCGCGTGGAAAAGAGCACCCGAGTCAATCATCCTCCCGCGGTCGACCTGGCGCCCGACAACCGGCCGCTGATCGCGCCGATCTACCAATCGGTCAAGTTCACGTTCGACGACTCGGTGCAGACCGAGCGGCACCTGCGCGGCGTGCGCGAGGGCTTCTTCTACAGCCGCACCGCGAATCCGACCTTGCGCCAGCTCGAGCTGCTGCTCGCCGAACTGCAGGGCCGCGAGGATTGCCTGTTGACCGGTTCCGGGGTTGCCGCCGTTGCCGCAACGCTGCTGGCGCTGTGCAAGGCCGGGGATCACGTGCTGCTGTTCGCCGAGTCCTACGGGCCGACGCGCTACCTCGTGCAAAACCTGCTGGCCCGCTACGGCGTCGAACACACGATGTTGTCGATCGATGATCCGGCGGGCATCGCGCGCGTGCTCGAGGAGCGGCCGACGCGGCTCGTGGTGTTCGAGAGCCCCACCAATCCGGTCACGAAAATCGCCGACATCGAACGCATCACCGCGAGCGCGCGACGCTCGGGAGCGCTCACGGTGCTCGACAACACCTTCGCCGGCTTTCATAACCACGGCGGCTATCCGCTCGACGTGTATGTGCACAGCCTGACCAAATACGCCTCGGGGCATGGCGATGTGATGGGCGGTGCGATCATCGCCGAGAAACGTCTGATCGCGGCGATGCGCAAGGACGTCACGACACTCGGGCCGACGCTCGATCCGCACGCCGCGTTCCTCATCCAGCGCGGCATGCGCACCTATTTCCTGCGCCAGGAGCGCCAGTGCGCGAATGCGCTGCGAATCGCCGGCTTCCTCGCCGCGCATCCGCAGGTGCGGCGGGTGCATTACCCGGGGCTCGAGAGCCATCCGGGCCACGAGCTCGCGCGCCGCCAGATGAGCGACTTCGGCGCGGTCGTGTCTTTCGATCTGCTCGGCGGCATCGCCGAGGGCGACCGCTTCGCCGATGCGCTGCAGTACTTCTCGATTTCCGCCAGCATCGGTTCGACCGAGTCACTCGTCATGCCGCCGCGGCTGCTCGGCGGCTACGAGGTCACGGGCGCGTTGCGCGCGGCGACTCTGATCAATCCAGGAACCGTGCGCCTGTCGATCGGCATCGAGGATGTCACCGATCTGATCGCCGACCTCGAACAGGCCCTGCGGGCGGCGTTCGCCGTTTAGCGAATCGCCGTCCGCAGGGCCGCAGCCGGCCGCGCGGCTACAGGTTGCGAATGAGACTGTCGCCGAATTCGCTGCACTTGACCTCGGTCGCGCCGCTCATCAGGCGCGCGAAGTCGTAGGTGACGGTCTTCTGGCCGATCGAACGATCCATCGCGCCGATGATCGCATCGGCCGCCTCGACCCAGCCGAGGTAGCGCAGCATCATCTCGCCCGACAGGATCAGCGAACCGGGATTGACCTTGTCGAGGTCGGCGTATTTCGGCGCCGTGCCGTGGGTCGCCTCGAACACCGCGTGTCCGCTCAGGTAGTTGATGTTCCCGCCCGGCGCGATGCCGATACCGCCGACCTGCGCGGCGAGCGCATCCGAGAGGTAGTCGCCGTTCAGGTTCATGGTGGCGATCACGTCGAACTCCTCGGGCCGCGTCAGCACCTGTTGCAGGGTGATGTCCGCGATCGCATCCTTGATGATCACCTTGCCGGCCTTCTTCGCCTCCTCCATCGCGGCGTTCGCGGTCTTCTCGCCGCTCTCGGCCTTCAGGCGCTCCCATTGGTCCCAGGTGAAGACACGCCCGCCGAACTCGCGTTCGGCGAGTTGATAGGACCAGTTCCGGAACGCCCCTTCCGTGAACTTCATGATGTTGCCCTTGTGCACGATCGTCACGCTCTTGCGCCGATTGGCGAGCGCGTACTCGATGGCGGAGCGGAACAGGCGCTCGGTGCCCTCGCGCGAGGCCGGTTTGATGCCGATCCCGGAGCTCTCGGGAAAACGGATTTTGCCGTATTGCTTCGGGAAGCGCTCCTTGAACAGGTCGAGGAACTTGCGGCATTCGGCGGTGTCGGCCTCGAATTCGATGCCCGCGTAGATGTCCTCGGTGTTCTCGCGGAAGATCACCATGTCCACCTTTTCCGGTGAGCGCACCGGCGAGGGCACGCCTTTGAACCAGCGGACCGGCCGCAGGCACACGTACAGGTCGAGCAATTGGCGCAGCGCGACGTTGAGCGAACGGATGCCGCCGCCGATCGGCGTGGTCAGCGGCCCCTTGATCGAGACCAGGTATTCGCGGCAGGCGCTGACGGTCTCGTCGGGCAGCCAGGAGTGGTAGAGCGTGTTCGCCTTCTCGCCGGCGTAGACTTCCATCCAATGAATGCGCCGTGCGCCTCCGTAGGCCTTGGCGACCGCCGCATCCATCACCCGCACGCTCGCTCGCCAGATGTCACGGCCCGTGCCGTCGCCTTCGATGAACGGTATAATCGGGTTATTCGGCACCCTGAGCTTGCCGTTCGAGATCGTGATTTTCTCGCCGCCGGCGGGTGGCTTTAAATTGACGGGCTTCGCCTCTGGCATTCGTCTCGCTCCTTAACAAACGCGGGGTTGCCCATGCTAGCACGCGGCCCCGGAGACACACATTGCTGACACGCAAATCGCTGCCGGCGCGCGACGGGTTCCGGATGCCGGCCGAATTCGAACGGCACGCGGGTTGCTGGATGTTGTGGCCGGAGCGCCCGGATACCTGGCGCGCGGGCGCAAAACCGGCTCAGGCGGCCTTCGCGGCGCTCGCCGCGGCGATTCTCGAGAGCGAAGCGGTGACGGTCGGCGTATCGGCGGCGCAATTCCAGAACGCGAGCGCGAGGCTGCCCGACGGGGTGCGCCTCGTCGAGATCTCGGCAAACGACGCCTGGGTGCGCGATACCGGTCCCACCGTGCTGATCGACGCCAGGGGTCGGCGCCGCGGCGTCGACTGGATGTTCAACGCCTGGGGCGGACTCGTCGGCGGCACCTATTTCCCCTGGGACCTGGATGATGAGGTCGCCCAGAAAATCCTGCATATCGAAGGTCTCGACCGCTACCGCGCGCCCTTCGTGCTGGAAGGCGGTTCCATCCACGTCGACGGGCAGGGCACCTGTCTTACGACCGAGCAGTGCCTGCTGAACCCGAACCGCAATCCAGGGCTCGGGCGCGCCGAGATCGAGCGCTTGCTGCGCGGCTATCTGGGCGTCGAGACCGTGATCTGGCTCGGACGCGGCGTGCATTTGGACGAGACGGACGGGCACGTCGACAACCTCGCCTGTTTCACCAGCCCCGGCCACGTCGCCTTGACCTGGACGGACGATGTGCGCGATCCGCAGCACGAGATTTCGCTGGACGCGCTGCAACGGCTGCGGTCCGCGCGCGACGCGCGCGGACGGGCGCTCACGGTGCACAAACTGCATCAGCCCGATCCTATGCACATGAGCGCCGCCGAGGCCGCCGAGGTCGATGTCCGGCCGGGCAGCCAGCCCCGGCGGGCCGGCGACCGGCTCGCCGCCTCGTACGTGAATTTCTACATCGGCAACCGCGTCGTCGCCGCACCTCGTCTCGACAGCCGCCACGATGCTGCGGCGCTGCGCACGCTCGCGCGCCTGTTCCCGACGCGGCGCGTCGTCGGCGTGGATGCGCGCGAGATCCTGCTGGGCGGCGGCAACATTCATTGCATCACCCAGCAAATTCCCCGTGGCGCGCCGGGCGCGCCGCGCGCGCCGGGTGCAACTTTGTCGCGCGCGCACACTCGAAAGCCATTATCCTAATCGATCCAGGTCATTGGAAATTCTCGTGCACCCATCGTTT
The DNA here is from genome assembly GCA_013044085.1 of Steroidobacteraceae bacterium. Lineage (GTDB taxonomy): Bacteria > Pseudomonadota > Gammaproteobacteria > Steroidobacterales > Steroidobacteraceae > Bog-1198. Next base: position 3,518 of record JABEVI010000098.1, on the reverse strand, counting down.
CGTGAACTAATCCGCGTTCTCAAGGGCCTCGCGCTCGCCTTGGCCGGGATCGCGGCGGCCGGTTGCAGCAGCAACAACAACTACCAGAGCGGCTACGGCGTCGTCTGGGTGACGGTCACGGCCGAGCCCGGCGCGTTCGCGAACTACTTCGTGAACCTCGACTCGATCACGCTCAAGGACAACAAGGGCAACACCTACAGCGCGCTCGGCACGGTCGAACCGGTCGATTTTGCGCGGCTCGGCAATGTCGCCGAACTGTGGGGCAGCGCGACCGTGCCGGACGACACCTACGTGTCGGCGACGGTCACCCTGGACTACACCAACGCCTCGATCGCGGTGGTGCAGGGCGGCGTGCCGCAAAAGGCGAACGTCGTCGGCACGGGCGGCGCGGCGGTGAAGACGGTGAGTTTCACCGTCACGCTCGACCCGAACAACCCGCTCGTGATCACGCCGAGCTACGCGACCAGCAACGCCGCGCTGCTCGCGCTCGACCTCGACCTGCCGGCATCGAACTCGATCAACACCGCGACCTCGCCGGCGACCGTCACCGTCAACCCGTTCATGACGGCGGCGATCGCGCCGGCCGATACGAAGCTGATCCGCGTGCGCGGTCCGCTGATCAACTCGAGCGTCAATCTCGGCACCTACACGATCTACGAGCGGCCGTTCTACGACGAGGCGAGCAACATCGGCTCGCTGACGCTGTTCGGCGGTGCAAACACGCTCTATACCATCAACGGCCAGAACTACACCGGTTTGCCGGGGCTCACGCAACTCTCGCAGACCTCGGCGGGCACCACGCTCACCGCCGCCTACACGAGCTTCGAGCCGACCGCCACGCCGACCGGCAGCGCCGGCAAGTTCAACACCGTCTACGTGATCGCCGGCTCGAGTCTCGAGAGTTTCTATACCCAGAATCTGACCGGCACCGTCATCGCGCGCAGCGGCAACACCCTCACGGTACGCGGCGGCACGCTCTGGGGCTCGACCCAGAGCTTCCCCACCGGCTACGCCGAGCCCTTGTACACGGACGCCCAGGTGCTGGTCGGTCCCGGCACCACCGTCACCGCCGATGATTCGACCCTGACCGGACTGAACTACAACTCGATCTCGGTCGGTCAGAAAATCGACGCGATCGGCACCTACACCCTCTCGAGCGCGAACGTCGTGACGCTCGACGCGAGCAGCCCGACCGCCGGGGACGTGCGACTGCTGTCGACGCAGGCCTTCGGGCAGCTGCTGAGCGGCGCAGCCGGCAGCGCGAGCGTGACGCTGCAGGATCTCGCCGGCTGGCCGGCGAGCGTGTTCAATTTCGCCGGCAGCGGGGTCACCACGGCGCAGGATACGAGCGCGGCGAACTATCGCATCAACACCGGCGCGACCGATCTGTCGGGCACCGCGGCGGGCACGCCGCTGTGGGCCTACGGGCTCGTCAACGGCTTCGGCGGCGCGCCGCCGGACTTCAATGCCACCACGGTGAACGGCGAGTCGGCGGTGCCGGCGAGCCTGCGCGTGACCTGGAGCGGTACGGGCACCACAGCGCCGTTCGCGGGCGTCTCGAGCGGCGGCTTCACCGTCGATTTGACCAACCCGAGCCTCGCGAGCGCGGTGATCATGGTCGGCCCGGAAACGGTCGACCTGCATTCACTCGGCGCCTCCCCGCAGATCGTGCCGACGAGCGCGGCCGTGACCTCGACCTTCGCTCCGGACTTCGCGCTCGGCAACGCCACGAGCGGCATCAGTCAGTTCAGCTCGTTCGCGAGTTTCGTCACCGCGCTCAACACCGACCTGAGTTCGACGAACCAGGCGGTGTCGCTCGAGGCGCGGGGGCTTTACGACCGGGCCACGAACACCTTCACGGCCGACACGGTCAATCTGGTGCTCTAGACGTCGCGTTTTTGGGGGGAGCCGTCGATGCGCAGGCTGGCGGCGAGGGTGATGTGCCTTGCGGTGTTGCTGGCCGGCGCCGCGCATGCTGGACGAGCCGCGGCGCGGCCCGCGCCCGGCCGGCGGCCGCGGATCTGCCTGGTGCTGTCCGGCGGTGGGGCGCGCGGGCTCGCCCACATCGGTGTCTTGCGGGTGCTCGAGCGGCTGCGGGTGCCGGTCGACTGCATCGCCGGCACCAGCATGGGCGCGATCGTGGGCGGCTTGTACGCGAGCGGCATGACGCCCGAACAGATCGACTCGGCGGTGCGCTCGGTCGACTGGCAGGAAGCCTTCTACGACTCCCCGCCACGCCAGGATCTGGCGTTCCGCCGCAAGCAGGACGACCGCAACTTCCTGGTGCACCTGCCGATCGGGCTCAAACACGGCCGGTTTCTGTTGCCGAAGGGTTTGATCCAGGGTCAGAAGCTGCAGGAAACCCTGCGGAGGCTGACGCTGCGCTACCAGCACGTCGCGAGTTTCGACTCGCTGCCGACGCCCTTCCGGGCGGTCGCGACCGATCTGGTGTCCGGCAAACCGGTGATCCTCGGCAGCGGCGATCTGGCCGAGGCGATGCGCGCGAGCATGTCGGCTCCGGGGCTGTTCGCGCCCGTCCAGGATCACGGCCGGCTGCTCGTCGACGGCGGCATCACGGAGAACCTGCCGATCGACGTCGCCCGCGCCATGGGAGCCGATGTGTTGATCGTCGACGATGTCGAGTCCCCTCTGGTCTCGCGCCGGCACCTGAATTCGGCGCTGGCCATTTCCAACCAGATGCTCGCGATCCTCGTGCGCCGCGACTCCGATCGACAGAAGGCGACGCTCGGGCCGGCTGATGTATTGATCGAACCGAAGCTCGGCCGGACCGGCTCGACCGATTTCACCGTCGCGGCGCAGACGATCCGGCTCGGCGAGCAGGCCGCGCTCGCGATGCGCGCGCGGCTCGCGGCGCTTAGCGTCAGTCCGGCGGCCTACCGGCGCTACCTTGCGAGGCGCGCACGGCCCGCGCTGAGGCCGCCGACGATACGTTTTGTGCGTGTCGATGCCGCGTCGCGACCGTATGCGCGGACGATCCTCGCGACCATGCGGCCGGTGATCGGCCGGCGGCTCGACGCGGCCCGCATCGGCGCGCTCATCACCGAGCTGTACGGTCTCGGGCTGTTCGAGTCGGTCGATTACCGCATCGTCACGCAGGGCCGCGGCGCGGCGCGGCGCAGCGGCATCGAGGTGAGTGCGCGGGCCAAGTCCTGGGGGCCGAACTACGTGCGCTTCGGGCTGAAACTGCAGGATGACTTCCAGGGCAACAGCCAGTACAACGCGGCGGCGCGCTTCCTGGTGACCGAGGTCAACGATCTCGGCGGCGAATGGCGCACCGATCTGCAGATCGGCAGCAACCCGAAGGTGTTGACCGAGTTCTACCAGCCGCTGTCGGCGCGTCGGCGCTGGTTCGTCGCGCCGAGCCTGCGCATCGAACAGCGCGACCTGCGGGTGTACACCCGCGACGTCGAGGTCGCCGATTTTCGCGAGCGCGAGGCCGAGGCGGATCTCGATGTCGGCCGCGAATTCGGCAACTGGGGCGAAGTGCGCGCCGGCAT
>JABEVI010000097.1 GCA_013044085.1 Steroidobacteraceae bacterium | reverse complement strand
GATGGCCGCATCGACACAAGACGCCGTCTCTCGGCGGCTCATCGAGGCGGTCCGGGCGGCCGGCGCCGATCGGGTGACGCTCGATTTGCGCGGCGGCGGCACGAAGGGCTTCTATGCCGGTCCGCCGCGCGGCCGGCCGCTCGAACTGGCGGAACTTGCCGGCATCAGCGCCTATGAGCCGAGCGAATTGGTCATCAGCGCGCGTGCCGGCACGCCGCTTGCGCTGCTCGAGGCGGCGCTCGCCGACCGCGGTCAGTGTCTGCCGTTCGAGCCGCCGCGCTTCGCACCCGCCGGCACCGTCGGCGGCATGGTCGCCGCCGGTCTTGCAGGTCCCGCACGCGCGGCGCAGGGATCCGTCCGCGACCACCTGCTCGGCGCGACGATCCTCGACGGCCGCGCTGAGGTGCTGAGCTTCGGCGGCCAGGTCATCAAGAACGTCGCCGGCTACGACGTCGCGCGCCTGTTCGCCGGTTCCTGGGGCATCCTCGGCGTGTTGCTCGAAGTGTCTCTGAAAGTGCTCGCGGTGCCGCCGGCGCGCGCGACCTGCCGGCTGCCGTGCACGCACGCGCAGGCCCTGCAGCGGCTCGCGCAATGGGCCGCGAAGCCCTGGCCGCTGAGTGCGAGTGCCTGGTACGAGGACCAGCTGTACCTGCGCTTCGCGGGCGCGGGCGCGGCCGTGGAGGCGGCCGTGGCCGAATGCGCCGGCATCATGCTCGAGCCTGCGCTCGCCGATCGCTGGTGGGAGGAGGTGCGCGATCACCGCCTGGCGTTCTTCCGCCCCGATGAGGCGGCGATCGCGGCCGGCGAAGCGCTCTGGCGGGTGTCGCTGCCGGCGAACGCGGGCTGGCGGGCCCCTGCGGGGCGACAACTGTTCGAATGGGGCGGAGCCCTGCATTGGTGGCGAGGCGTGGCCGAACCCGAGGAACTGCGCGGCGCGGCCCGATCGGCGGGCGGGCATGCGACGCTGGTGCGCGCGGCGGACAAGCCGGACGGCGCGTTCGACGCGCTTGGCGAGGCCTCCGGGGTGATTCATCGGCGCCTGAAACAGTCTTTCGACCCGTTCGGGATCTTCAATCCCGGACGCCTGTATCCGGACCTCTGAGCGCCGACCACGATGCGCACTCAATTGAGTCCGGAACTTGCGCACAGCGCCGAGGGCAACGAGGCCGCGGCGATACTGCGCAAGTGCGTGCATTGCGGATTTTGCAACGCGACCTGTCCGACTTACCGTCTGCTCGGTGATGAACTCGACGGTCCGCGCGGCCGGATCTATTTGATCAAGCAGATGCTGGAGGGCGCCGAGGTTTCGCGTCGCACGCAGATGCATCTCGATCGCTGCCTGACGTGCCGTAACTGCGAGACCACCTGTCCGAGCGGCGTCGAGTACGGACGCCTGATCGACATCGGCCGCCGGCTCGTCGATGCACGGGTGGCGCGCGCTCCGCTCGACCGGCTGCGACGTTTCCTGCTGCGCGAGGGGTTGAACTCGCGAGGTTTCGCGACCGCCGTCGCGCTTGGCCGGCGCCTGCGTAGGCTCCTGCCGCGATCGCTGCGCGCGCGCCTTGCGCCGCCGCCGCCGGCCGCCTCGCCGGCTGCATTGCCCGCGGCCGGCATCGACCGCGCACGGCGTGTGCTGCTGCTCGCCGGCTGCGTGCAACCGGCCTTGCTGCCGAACATCGATCGGGCCACGGTGCGCGTGCTGGCGGCGGCCGGCATCGAGGCGCGCTTCGCCGCCGCATCCGGCTGCTGCGGGGCGCTGCGCGAACATCTCTCCGACCACGGTGGCGCGCTTGCCGCCATGCGGCGCAACGTCGATGCGTGGTGGCCGGCGCTCGCCGCCGGCGAGGTCGAGGCGATCGTCGTCAACGCCTCGGCTTGCGCGCTCGCAGTCAAGTCCTATGCACAGGCGCTGGCGCCTGATCCGGCCTATGCGGCGAAGGCGGCCGCGATCGGCGCGGCGACGCGCGATCTGAGCGAATTGCTGCCCGATCTCGTGCCACGACTGCGGGAGCACTTGCGTGCGCCGCCCGCCGGCGGGCCGCTTGCCTATCACGCGCCCTGTACGCTTCAGCATGGTCAGCGCCTGGTCGGCGGTGTCGAGACCCATCTGCGCTCGCTCGGTTTCGATGTGCGTCCGCCGGTGCGCGATGCGCAGCAGTGTTGCGGCTCGGCCGGCGCCTACTCGATCCTCGAACCGGCGATCAGCACGCGCTTGCGCGAGCAGAAGCTCGCCGCGCTCGCGGCAACCGGGGCCGCCGCGATCGTCTCGGCCAACGTCGGCTGCATCCTGCATCTGTCGGCGGGCGCCGCAAGGCCGGTGCGCCATTGGATCGAACTGCTCGACGAGGCACTTATTTAAGCTTTGCCGCCTGGTGGTGCATAATCGACGGGATCGACCCCCCGCGGATCCGTCTCGCACCAGGAGGACTCCATGTCACTCGTATCGCTGCGCCAGCTTCTCGACCACGCCGCCGAGAACGATTACGGATTGCCGGCGTTCAACGTCAACAATCTCGAACAGATCCAGGCGATCATGGAGTCAGCCCAGGAGACCCAGTCGCCGGTGATCCTCCAGGCGTCGGCGGGCGCGCGCAAGTACGCGGGCGAAGCTTACTTGCGCCATATGGTGCTCGCCGCGATCGAGACCTACCCGGACATTCCCCTCGTCCTGCACCAGGATCACGGGCCCTCGGCCGCGGTTTGCCTGCAGGCGATCCGTTCCGGCTTCAGCAGCGTGATGATGGATGGTTCGTTGAACGAGGATGCGAAGACACCCTCGAGCTACGAGTACAACATCGAGGTCACGCGCCGGGTCAGCGTCATGGCGCACTCCGTCGGCGTTTCGGTCGAAGGTGAACTCGGCTGCCTCGGCTCCCTCGAGACCGGTGTGGCGGGCGAGGAGGATGGTGTCGGTGCCGAGGGCAAGCTCAGCCACGACATGCTGCTCACGGATCCGATGCAGGCGAAGGATTTCGTCGCGCACACCGGTGTCGACGCGCTCGCGATCGCGATCGGCACGAGCCACGGCGCCTACAAATTCACCCGCAAGCCGACCGGCGAGATCCTCGCGATCGGCCGCATCGCCGAGATCCACGCCGCGATTCCCTCGACCCACCTCGTGATGCACGGCTCCTCCAGCGTGCCGCAGGAGTTGCTCGCCATCATTCGCAAGTACGGCGGCGACATGAAGGAGACCTACGGCGTGCCGGTCGAGGAGATCCAGCGCGGTATCAAGCACGGCGTGCGCAAGATCAACATCGACACCGACATCCGGCTGGCGATGACCGGCGCGATCCGACGCGCCTTCGCCGAGCAGCCGTCCGAGTTCGATCCGCGCAAATATCTCGCCGAGGCCCGCAAGAGCGCGCGTGCCATCTGCAAGATGCGGTTCGAGGCCTTCGGATGCGCCGGACAGGCGCCGAAGATCAAACCGCTGCCGCTCGAGAGCATGGCGAAGAGGTACCACTAGATGCCGCGCCACGCTGGGATCTCTCAGACGATCACCGCGGCGATCACCGCGGCGATCACCGCGGCGCTTATCGGGACATTCGCCGTGCCGGCGTTTGCCGCGCGCCCGCCGAGCCAGTTTGGCGTCGATGCGCCGCAACTCGCGAGGCTCGGCCCGCACGCCGTCGGCTTCGAGAAGATCACCCTGGTCGATCCGGCCCAGGTGGACGTGCTCGCCTACGATCCGGCAACCCATACGGCGCCGAAGCGGGACCGCCGCCTGGTCGTCGACGTCTGGTACCCGGCGGTTGCCGAAGCGCACGCGCCACGTGTCGTCTATCACGCCGCTTTCCCGTCGGAGCCGCCCGCGCCACCGGCGCAGTTCACGATTCCCGGCATCGCGGTGCGCAACGCGCCGTTCAGCGGCTCGAACTATCCGCTGGTCGTCGTCTCGCACGGCTACAGCAATATGCCGGTGGCGATGTCCTGGATCACCGAGAATCTGGCCTCGAAAGGCTACGTCGTCGCCGCGATCGAGCACGAGGATCCGCCGATCACCGACCTGACGAAGTTTGCCGCACCGATCATGCGCCGGCCGCTCGACATCGCCTTCGTCGCGGCGACCTTGCAGCACACGCTTGCCGCCAAGCATTGGATCGATCCGCGGCGCACCGCGCTGCTCGGCTATTCGATGGGCGGTTACGGCGTTCTCACCGCCGCCGGCGCGGTGCTGGATCCGGCCAGCGCGCTCGCCAAGGCGGTGCCCGGCAATCTGCTGGCCCCGTACTGCCGCGGTGGTGCGCGGCAGGGCGCGGTCAAAGTCAGGCATTTGCGGGCGGTGGTCGCGATTTCCCCGGCCGGCGGCCGACCGCTCGACGCCTGGGGGCACCACGGGCTCGCCGGCATCAAAGTCCCGTTGTTCATGATCAACGGCAACCGCGACCACACGGTGGGTTACCGGTACGCCGCGCGGCGGTTCTTCGATGAGGCGGTCAACGCGCACCGCTACCTGCTCACCCTCGAGGAGGCCGGGCATGACATCGGTCTCGACCCGGCGCCGGCGCAGATGCGCGGCTCGCTGTGGAACGAGGGTTGGTTCCAGGATCCGGTCTGGAGCACGGAGCGGGTGAACGCGATCAACGCGCACTTCATCACCGCGTTCTTCGACCGCTACGTCAAGGGTGAGAAGAGCCGTGGCGCCTACTTGAACGTGCCGGTCGTGCACTCAGACCGGGGCGTATGGCCGACCTCGCACCCGGCGCCCTACGACGCCTATAGCCCGGGCACCGGCGGCATCACCGTCTGGAAGGGCTTCCAGAAGCCGTACTCGGTCGGGCTCGAATTGCGCCAGGCGCGGGCGGGCCAGGCGGGCTCGAAGCGTCACTAAGCCGTGCCGCGGCGCGCGCCGCGGCGCATCAGCGCAAGCGCGAGCAGCGCCGAGGCGGCCATCAGGAACACGCTGACGGCGTTGAGGACCGGCGTGGCGCCTTGGTGCATGCGATCGTACATCAGCACCGTGAGCGGCGGGTTGCCGCCGACCAGCATCAGCGTGGTGTTGAAGTCGGCGAACGAGAGCAGGAACGAGATCATCGCCGAGCCGATCAGCGCCGGGCGCAGGTACGGCAGCAGGATGGTGCGGAACACGGCCATGCGCGAGGCGCCGAGGTTCATCGCCGCATCCTCCAGCGTGCGGTCGAAGCGGCTGAGTCGCGCGCGCAGCGTCAGCGTCGCGATGGTGGCGATGTAGGAGAACTGGCCGAGCACGACCAGCGTCAGCCCCGGCCGCAGGAAGCGCAGATACAGGTGCAGGTGACCGCTCGCGAACTGCGCGATCCGGCTCGCGAAGGCGAGGATCGAAACCCCGAGGATAACCCCCGGTATCACCAGCGGCACCAGCATCATGATCGACAGCAGCTGTTTTCCCCGGAAGTCATGCCGTTCGATGAGCAGTGCGTTGCTGAGCCCGACGAGCACCGACAGCAGCGTCACCCACAGGCCGATTTGGCAGCTCGTGCCGATGCTGCGCATCAGCTCGCCGTCGTGGAACATGCCGACCCGGCCGGTGCTCGAATCGGCGAAGAACCAATTCAGCGTGAAACCGTGCCACGGCGGCGCCGGGTAGGGCGCGTTGTTGAACGCGAACACCGAGATCACGATCAGCGGCAGGAACAGGAACGTGAGGAACGCCGTCACGTAGAGCGCGGTCGCGGCGCGCAGCCAGGCCGGGCGCGGCAGGGAGGGGATCACCGACGCCCCATCACGTCGCCGAAGCGCTGACCGGTGAGTTTCAGGCCCGCGACGACCATTGCGGTCGACAGACCGAGCAGCAGGAAGCCGAACGCGGCGCCCTGTCCCCAGTTGAAGCGGGTGATGAACTGCGTGTAGATCTGCTCGGTGAACCAGCCCGAGTCCTTGCCGCCGAGCAGCGTCGGCGTGATGTAGTCGCCGAGCGTGAGCATGAACACGATGATGCAGCCGGCCGTGATGCCGGGTGCGGCGTGCGGGATCACGATCTTGCGCAGCACCGTGAAGCCGCCGGCGCCGAGGTCGTAGGCGGCCTCGATCAGCGCATTATCGAGGCTCTCCAGGCTCGAGATCAGCGGCACGATCATGAACAGCATCGAGGTGTAGATCAGGCCGACCATGATCGTCGCGTCGCGATACAGGAGCTCGACCGGATGCGATGTGATGCCGAGGTCGACCAGCAGCGCCGGCAGCACGCCGGATTGACGCAGCAGGATCATCCAGCCGAGCGTGCGGACCGTTTCGCTGATCCAGAACGGGATCATGCAGGCGAGCAGCAGCCAGGCGCTTGCGCGGCCACGGGTGATCTTCGCGATCACCCAGGCGATCGGGAACGCGAGGCACAGCGTCGCGAAGGTCGCGACCGCCGACATCCACGCCGTGCGCACGAAGGTATGCCAGTACTCGGGCTGCTCGAAGAAGGTCCGGTATTGATACAGGCTCGGCACGTACTCGCGCGGGCCGATCTGTTTGCGGAACGAGAGCATGGCGAGTTCGACGTGCGGCAGCAGGATCAAGAGCCCGAGCCAGGCGAGCGCCGGCGCCATCAACAGGCCGAGGCGCCAGGAGCGGCGGGCGCGCGCTGCGGCCGGTTCAGCCACGGCCGTCACTCCCCACCGTGAAACACGTGGCGCGCGTCGGATCGAAGCTGAAGACGATCGGTTCGCCGGGTTTCAGGTCCGCGAACTGACCGGTCTGGGGCAGGGCGATGCGGAATTCGCGGCGCGAGCGCGCCTCGCGCAACAACAGCGCGGATTTGGCGCCGTCGAACAGCAGGCTCTCGACCACGCCCTCGTGCGCGGGCTGATCGGGCGGCAGTTGGTTGCGCAGTCTGCCGAGCGTCGCCGCCTCCGGGCGTATGAACGCCTCGACCGCATCACCGACCGCCGCCGGGCCGTGGCGCCGGGCGCGCACCGACCAGCCCTCGCCGGTCTCGACCTCGACCGTGTCGGCGTCGACCGCGATGGCGCGGCCGGCGACGCGGTTGCTGTCGCCGACGAAGCCGGCCACGAACGCGCTGGCGGGTCGGTAGTACAGGTCCTGCGGCGTGCCGAGCTGCTCGAATCTTCCCTGATTCATCACGCCGACGCGGTCGGAGAGCACCAGGGCCTCGGACTGGTCGTGAGTGATGTACACGAAGGTCGTGCCGAACTCGGCCTGGAGCTGTTTCAGCTCGATCTTCATGTGTTCGCGCAGCTTCAGGTCGAGCGCTCCGAGCGGCTCATCGAGCAGCAGCAGGGTGGGTTCGAGCACCAGGCTGCGCGCGATCGCGACCCGCTGCCGCTGCCCGCCGGAGAGCTCATCGACACGTTTGCCGGCGGCGCCGGCGAGCCCGACGCGCTCGAGCATCTGCTCGGCCTTGCGGCGTCGTTCGGCACGGCCAATCCCCCGCCGGGCGAGGCCGAACTCGACGTTCTCGCCGACGGACATCATCGGAAAGAGCGCGAGCTGCTGGAACACCATGTTCACGGGACGGCGGTTCGGTGCGACGCCGCGCATGTTCTTGCCGCCGATCGCGATCTCGCCTCCATCGGGTTGGATGAATCCGGCGATCATGCGCAGCAGTGTCGTCTTGCCGCAGCCCGAGGGCCCCAGGATCGAGAAGAAACTGCCTCGTTCGACGGCGAAGGACAGCGAATCGACCGCGACATGCTCGCCGTACCGCTTCACGACCGCGTCGGCGGCCAAGTCCGGTTGGTTCATCGGGACCTCGATGCCTCGGGCAGCGCACGCACGCGCGGCTGCGGTTGATGACGATCCTGCACACGACGCCCCGCAGAGTATCCCGAACGGGCGGTGCAGGTCGACCCCGGGCCTTGGGCACGGGCGCGAGTGGTTGGCACGTGGAATTCCGGATACCTTCGACCCTCGTCGGCGTTACCATGGGGCACATTACCGCCCACGAGAGGAACCAAGTCATGAGCGAAGCCAGTACCCGAACCTTGATCGATGATCTGCGCGCGGTGGTGGCCGACGCCGAGGCGCTCGTCGCCGCCACCGCCGGGGATGTCAGCGACCGCGCCCGGAGCGCCCGCGACCGGGCGACCGGTTCGGTCGAAAACGCGCGCGCCCGCCTGGCCGAACTGGAGGCGGACCTGCGGCGCCGTGCCAAGGCGGTGAAGGATGACGCCACCCAGTACGTGCACGACAACCCGTGGCAATCCGTGGGTATCGCCGCCGCCGTCGGCATCGTCGTCGGCATACTGCTCGGGCGCCGCTAGGCCCATGGGCGAGGCCGCGCCCGACGCGGGGCTCATCGCGTCGCTGCGCCGTGTGGCGGCGACACTGATCGAACTTGCGCGCACCCGGATCGAGCTGATTTCGGTCGAGGTCGAGGAACAGATCGAGTACGCGGCGCAGCTTCTGTTGTGGGGTGCGGCCGCGCTGTATTTCGCTTCCTTGGCGGTGCTGCTGCTCGCGTTGACGATCGTGATCGCATTTTGGAACACCCATCGCCTGCTCGCCGCGTTCGCCGTGACCTTCGCGTTCGCGGCTGCCGCGCTCGTGGCAGCACTGCGCGTTCGCTGGCGGTTGCGGCGCCGGCCGCGCTTCCTGTCGACGACCAGCGCCGAATTGAAGCGCGACGCCGAAGCACTGGATCGCGATCGGTCATGAGCGCGCGCGCAAGGCTCCTTGTCGCGAGGCGCGAACGCCTCTGCGCGCGCAGCGGCGTGTTGCGCGGCGAACTGCGGCGCGACCTCGGCGCGTTGGCGGGACGCATGGAATTCGCCGACCGTGTGGCTTCGCTGGCGGCTTCGCCGTGGACGCGCCTTCTGGCGACGGTCGGTGCGACGCTGCTGTTGTTTCGCCGACCGCGCCGACTGGTGCGGCTGATGCTGCGCCTCGCCCCGTTCGTGCCCGTGGTGCGCCCGTACTGGCGGCGCTGGCTGCGCGGCTTTCGCGCACGAGCGCACGCCCGGGCGCCCGGGGCGCTCAATCCGCAGCCTTGATCCGGTCGAGGATGCGGCCCTCGATCAACTCGAGACCGGCCGGTATCGCCGGGTACCAGTGGATCTTGTCGAGCGACGCCTCGGTTGGGAATGCCGCGTCGTATTGCGCCTTCAGGCGCGGATCGATGTACGGTTCGGCGCCTTTGGCCGCCGAGAAGCTGCCGACCGAGTCGACGATCTGCGCGGCGATGCGCGGCTGCATGGTGAAGTTGATCCATTTGTAGGCGGCGGCATCGTTGCGCCCATGTGCCGGCAGCGCGAAGGTGTCGAGCCAGCCGAGCGCGCCGGATTTCGGCACCAGGTATTTGATGTTCGGGTTCTCGCGGTTCAATTCCCAGCCGCCGCTGTCCCACATCATCGCCGCGACCACCTCGCCGCTGCGGAAGGCGTCCAGCAGTTGGTCCTTGTTATCGTAGAAGAACCTGAAATTCGGCTTGCAGGCGATCAGGGCCGCGCCGACGTGGTTCATCAGCGCGGTGTAAGCCTGGGGGTTATTGTAGAGCGCGAACGGGTCCTGGCCTTCGGCGAAGGCGAACGCGATCAGGGTCGGGCGCTTCAAGCGCACCGCCGTTTTGCCCTTCAGCGCCGGCTGGCATAGGTCCGGATAATCCGTCACCTTTGGCGCCGCCTGGGTATTGACGACCAGGCCGTCGGTGCCGAACAGGTACGGGAGTCCATAGACCTTGCCGCCGATCGTCGTCGTCTTGCGGGTGACCGCGAGCAGCGAGGGGCGGAACTCGCCGAGGTGTACACGGCTCAGGTCGAGCGGCTTGTAGATGCCGAACTCTTCCTGCGGACCGAGGATGCGGTCCTGGGAGGGCTGCGCCAGGTCGTAGCCGGCGCCGCCGGTTGCCCGCAACTTGGAGATCATTTCTTCGTTGTTGGAGACGGTCACCTCGACGTGAATGCCGGTCTGGTGCTCGAACTCCTCGATGACCTTGCGTGGTGCATAGCCGGCCCAGGTGAGGATGCGCAGCGTACCGCCGTGGTGGCTATGACTGCAGCCGGAGAGGAGTGCGACGCCGAGAAAGATGCCGGTGGCGAGGATCCGCTTCATCAAGGCTCCCCTGAAGACCATGGTTCAGACCAGCATCTTACCGAAACACCCGTGCCGCGTCCGCTCTGGGGAGTCTTCAGGCCGCCGCGGAGGTGCCGCAGACCGGCGTCGGCGCCGGCGCCGCGGCCGGCACGGGCCGCGCGCACAGCGCGTCCAAGGTCTCCTCGAACGGCCGCGCATGGCCGTAGAAGTGGCCTTGAGCGTAATGCACGCCGAGATCGCGTACGCAGGAGGCGATGGCCGCGTCCTCGACGTATTCGGCGACGGTTTCGAGGCCCAGTTCCTCGGCGATCTGCACCAGGGCGCGTATCAGCGCGCGCGAACGGGCGTTGTTGAGGACGTCGCGCACGAACTTGCCGTCGATCTTGATCTGGAAGACGTCGAGGTCCTTCAATTGTACGAGCGAGGAGACGCCGGTGCCGAAGTCATCGAGCGCGATCCGCGAGCCGATCTCGGCCATGCGCGTGATGAAACGCTGCGTCGCCTTCAGATTTCGCGCAGCCGCGACTTCGGTCATTTCCAGGTCGATCATGCCCGGCGGGATGTCCTTTCTCTTGAGCGCAATGCGCACGAAGTCCGCGAATTCCGGCTGGCTCAGGGACTGCCCGGTGATGTTGATCGCGAAACCCGCGCCGAGCGCGCGCAAGCGCGCCGCGACGGGCGCCAGCATCTCGACCGCGTGCTCGACCACCCAGCGATCGAGGCGCTCGAGGAGCTGATAGCGCTCCGCGGCCTCGAGGAATTCGCCGAGCGAGAGCATCTCGCCGGTTTCACCGCGAACGCGAACCAGGATCTCGTAGTGATACGGGCGGGCCTTCGGCGCGAGCGCGATGATCGGCTGGGCGTAGAGTACGAGGCGGTCGCTTTCCATCGCCGCCGTGAGTGTTTCCGATATCCGTACCGCATCGTGGCGGCGAATGATCGTGTGATCACCATCGTCGTAGATCTCGACCCGGTCACGGCCGCGGTCCTTGGCGACCCGGCAGGCGGTTTCGGCCGCCGCGAGCGCGTGCTGGTGGGATGTGGCCGAGGGCATCGCGACGATGCCGAAGCTCGCGCTGACGCCCCGGTGGCGGCCTTCGAACGAGAGCGCGGCGATCACCTCGCGGGTCAGTTCGGCCCAGCTGCGCGCTTGGTTGAGCGTGTGCTCGTACAGGATCGCGGCATAGCGGTCTCCGGACAGATGGGTCGCCACCGCGTCCACATCCTGCAGCCGCTCGCGCCAGGATTGCCCGACGCGGCGGATGATCTCATCGCCCGCCTCGAATCCGGCGATGTCGTTGACCGCGTGCATGCGGTCGAGGTTCGCGTAGACGACACAGGCCGCGCCGCGCCGCCGGCGTCTCGCGATTTCGGCTTCGAATGCATCCCAGCGCAGCAGTCCGGTCTCGGTGTCGATGCGCTGTTGCAACAACTGCAAGAGTTTCGCCGCCTTCGGTGTCAACGCGGCCAGATCGCTCTCGGTGAAGCCCTCTGTTGTCTGCGGGCGAAGCAGGGCGATGAACCCTTGCGCCGGCTGCGACGCGCACAGGGGTGCGGTGAGGATGCGATGCTCGAGCAAGGGGCCGTCGCGTTTGCGGCGCACCCGGTTCAAGATCCGCGGCTCGCCGCCCTCGCGCAGCAAGGGCCAGAGGAAGTGG
>JABEVI010000320.1 GCA_013044085.1 Steroidobacteraceae bacterium | reverse complement strand
GAGCGTGCCGCAAGGCGGCATAAGCAGTTGAAAGAACAAGGGGTTACTGCTAACCTTGCCGCCCTTTCGCTGGAGATCGCGGAGCGCGATCAACGAGATCGGACGCGCGCCGCATCGCCACTGATGGCGAGCGCGGGCGCCACGGAGTTCGACACAACCGGCCTGTCGATAGAAGCCGTCGTCGAGAGCATCCTGCAGATTGCGCGCGAGCGCATGAAGATTTAGGGCGCGGAGTTCCAAGGATGGAAAGCCGCATTATAAGCAACCCCAGCGGCACGCGGAGCGGTGCCGGGGATATAGGGCCTCGCGGGCCCGCATCAGAGATCACATGACAGAAAGTTTCGCGGAACTGTTTGAACAGAGCATTGCCAGCCAGCGCATTCGTCCGGGCACGATCCTCAACGGTCTGATCGTCGAAGTCGGCGAAGACTTCGTGATCGTCAACGTCGGCCTCAAGTCCGAAGCCGTCATCCCGGCGGACCAATTCAAGAATGAGAAGGGCGAGATGGAGGTCGCGGCGGGCGACACCGTCGAAGTCGCGTTGGACAGCGTCGAAGACGGCTCCGGCGAAACCCGGTTGTCGCGCGAGAAGGCCAAGCGTGCACGCACGTGGACGCGGCTGGAACAATCCTTCGAGAAGCAGGAGATCGTCATCGGCGTGATCACCGGTCGCGTCAAGGGCGGCTTCACGGTCGAGATCGACAATGTGCGCGCGTTCCTGCCCGGCTCCCTGGTCGACGTCCGGCCGGTCCGCGATCCGTCGTACCTCGAGAACAAGCCGCTCGAATTCAAGGTGATCAAGCTCGACCAGAAGCGCAACAACGTCGTCGTCTCGCGGCGCGCGGTCGTCGAGCAGGAATACAGCGCGGAGCGCTCGGCGCTCCTCGATAATCTGCAAGAGGGCGCCGCCGTCAAGGGCGTCGTCAAGAACCTCACCGACTACGGTGCATTCGTCGATCTGGGCGGCATCGATGGCCTGCTGCATATCACGGACATGGCCTGGAAACGTGTCAAACACCCCTCCGAGGTCGTCAAGGTCGGTGAGGAAATCGATGTACGCATCCTCAAGTTCGATCGCGAACGGCAGCGCGTCTCGCTCGGCCTGAAGCAACTCGGCGCCGATCCCTGGCAGAACATCGCGCGCCGCTATCCGGCCAACACGCGCCTGTTCGGCAAGGTCACCAACATCGCCGACTACGGATGTTTCGTCGAGATCGAGGAGGGCGTCGAGGGCTTGGTGCATGTCTCCGAGATGGACTGGACCAACAAGAACGTGAATCCTGCGAAAGTCGTGCACGTCGGCCAGGAAGTCGAGGTCATGGTGCTCGACATCGACGAGGAACGCCGGCGCATCAGTCTCGGCATCAAGCAGTGCAAGACGAATCCTTGGAAGGAATTCGCCGAGAACTACAATCGCGGCGACAAGGTCAGCGGGCAGATCAAATCGATCACCGACTTCGGCATCTTCATCGGTCTTGCCGGCGGAATCGACGGACTCGTTCATCTCTCCGACATCTCCTGGGACATGCCCGGCGAGGAGGCTGTGCGCAGCTACCAAAAGGCTCAGCAACTCGACGCGATGGTGTTGTCGATCGATCCGGAGCGTGAGCGAATCAGCCTGGGCGTCAAGCAGCTGGCGAAGGATCCGTTCTCCGCGTATATCGCCGACCACCCGAAGGGCAGCGTCGTGCGCGGTGTCGTGCGGGAAGTCGATGCGAAGGGCGCGGTGATCGATCTTGGCAACGGTGTCGACGGGCAGCTGCGCGCATCGGAACTCTCGCGCGACCGCGTCGAGGACGCGCGTTCGCTGCTGAAGGTCGGCGACGAAGTCGAGGCGAAGTTCACGGGTGTCGATCGCAAGGGTCGAAGCATCGCGCTGTCGATCAAAGCCAAGGATATCCACGAGGAACAGGAAGCGATGCAGAACTATCGCACCGAATCCTCCACGGGCACGAGTCTCGGCGATTTGTTGAAAGAGCACATCTCAGGCCAGGAATGAGCTAGCACGGAGCGTTACGCGGCGGCTTCGGCCGTCGCGTAACCACCACAA
Organism: Steroidobacteraceae bacterium; assembly: GCA_013044085.1. Classification (GTDB taxonomy): domain Bacteria; phylum Pseudomonadota; class Gammaproteobacteria; order Steroidobacterales; family Steroidobacteraceae; genus Bog-1198. The sequence goes on along the minus strand of JABEVI010000320.1, from coordinate 2,584 downwards.
TGACGAAATCCGAACTGATTGAGATCATCTCGACCAAGCAGAAGCACTTGCCGTCGAAGGACGTCGAACTTGCCGTCAAGCAGCTGCTCGAAATCATGAGCGATGCGTTGGCGACGGGAGAGCGCATCGAAATACGCGGTTTCGGCAGTTTCTCTCTGCACTTCCGGCCGGCTCGTCAGGGGCGCAATCCGAAAACCGGGGAGGCGGTGGCGCTCGCGGGCAAGCACGTGCCCCATTTCAAACCGGGAAAAGACTTGCGCGAGCGCGTGAACGAGGGCGCGGGCCAGCCCATCCGCGACTGACGAAGACCGAGGGCCGCTCCGGAGCCGCGAAGGCCGCATGATGCCCCAACTCCCGCCGTTTGCCTGGATACTGATCGTCGCGGCGCTGGTCGTTGGCATCCTGGCCGGTCATTTCGGCTGGGGAAGCCGCTGGACGCGTCGCATGGGAAGGCTGCACGCCGACTATCTTGCGGGCCTCGATTACCTCATCAGCGAGCAACCCGACCGGGCGCTCGACAGCTTCTTGAAGTTGATGGACACGAATTTGGACACGCTGGAGACGCACTTCGCGCTCGGCAGCCTGTATCGGCGTCGCGGCGAGACGGAGAGGGCGATTCGCGTGCACCGCAATCTTCTGTCGCGCAATCTCGCCCCGGAGCACCGCGAGCAGGCGCTGCTCGCGCTCGCCCAGGATTATCTTCGCGCCGGACTGCTGGATCGGGCCGAAGGGCTCTTCCAGCAGGTCAGTGATGGCACGCGCCTGCGGGGCCGTGCGCTCGAGGCGCTGCGCGGCATCTATGAGCGGCAGCGTGACTGGGTGCAGGCGCTCGATGCCCACCGCCAGCTCGATGGACTCGGTATGGCGCCGCCGCTGTCGGTGGCGGCGCATTACCTGTGCGAACTCGCGACCTATCACCTCGATCGTGGTGACGTTGATGAGGCCCGACATCTGCTGCGGATGGCGCGTCGTGAAGCCGCGCCCTTCCCGCGCGCCGCGGTGTTGCGCGCGCAGATCGCGGAGCGGGCCGGGCAGATGGATCTCGCCGCTCGTCTGCTTACCTGGGCGCTCGAACTCGCGCCGAAGCTCTTGTACGACGAACTCGCGCATCTGCTGCGTCTGGCGGGCGAGGGCGGCCGCGAGCGGGTGCTCGTGGAGCTTCTGCGGCGGGCGCAGCTGCGGGCGGGCGGGGATTTCAAGGGGCTGGTCTACGCGGCGCTCGCGCTCTCACCGACCGATGCGCTAGGTTCGTTGCGGGAACCGATCGAGTTGGTCGTCGCCCGCGAGCCGACGTTGCTCGCGATTCGACAGAGTGCGCCGCAGGCAACGTTCGAGCAGTTTGCAGCCCAAGTCGGCGCGATGCTCGCACGGGCTGAATCCTATCGCTGTGCCGACTGCGGTTTTGCGGCGCGGCGCTTTTACTGGCAGTGTCCCGGCTGCCATTCCTGGGATGGCTTCGAGGCCTGCGCGATCATCAAACTGCGTTAGCAGGCCATGATTCGCGTGAAATCCGCTATCATGCGGGATCCCGATCCCTGTGAATGATGTGCTCATGAACAAAAATGTCGTGAAGACGGTCGTATTCCCGGTTGCCGGTCGCGGCACCCGCTTCCTGCCTGCCACCAAGGCCAGCCCGAAGGAAATGCTGCCGATCGTTGACAAGCCCCTGATCCAATACGCGGTCGAGGAGGCGCTCGAAGCGGGCGCGGACACGCTGGTTTTCATCACCGGCAGTTCCAAGCGCGCGATCGAGGATCACTTCGACACCAACTCGGAGCTCGAGGCGATGCTCCAGGCTCAGGGCAAGAAGGAATTGCTGGACACGCTGCGCGGCATATTGCCGGCTTGGGCGACCTGCGTGTATATCCGGCAATCGGCACCGCTTGGCTTGGGGCATGCCGTCTTATGCGCCAGGCCGGTCGTCGGCGAGGCGCCTTTCATGGTGCACCTCGCGGACGATTTGATCGATGCCGAGGTGCCCTGTTTGAAACAGATGGTCGAGGTGCACCGCAATCATGGAGGCAGTGTGCTCGGCGTGCAGACTGTGCCGGCGCAGGATACGGACAAGTACGGCATCGTGTCCCTGGCACGCGGCGCCACGGGCCGGGTGGGCCGGATATCGCACATCGTCGAGAAGCCCCGGCCGCGTGAGGCTCCATCCAATCTCGCGGTGGTCGGGCGCTACCTGTTGTCGGGATCGATTTTCGATGACCTTTCGCAGATTGGGGCGGGTGCGGGCGGTGAGATCCAGTTGACCGACGGCATTGCGAGGCTCATGCAGCGTGAGCCGGTCTATGCCTTCGAATTCGAGGGCAAACGCTATGACTGCGGGAGCAAACTCGGCTACCTGCAGGCAACCGTGGAGTACGGGCTCAGACACACCAGTCTCGGCGCGGATTTCGCCGAATATCTGAAGGCCTTCGTCGCCACCCTGTAAGCCTCCCCGGGGCGGTGCGCTTACAGTGCCCGGCCTCGCGCCTCCGGACCGAAGGCGGCGAGCGGGATGAGCGCGAGCGCGACGCAGGCGATCGTCCACGCCAATACCCTCGCATAGTCGCCGTGGTGTGATTCCGCGATGCCCGCT
>JABEVI010000319.1 GCA_013044085.1 Steroidobacteraceae bacterium | reverse complement strand
CGGCGCGCGCGCCGGCGGCGGCCGCGAGGATGGCGTCGATCGACAGATAGCTGTCGCGCGCCGGCGCCGGACCGAGCCGCCAGGCCTCGTCGGCGAGACGCACGTGTCGAGCATCGGCGTCGGCGTCGGAGTACACGGCGACGGTGCCGATGCCGAGACGCCGCGCGGTGCGTATCACCCGGCAGGCGATCTCGCCACGGTTCGCGATCAACAGGCGTTTGAACATCAGCGGTTCCACGCCGGCTTTCGCCGCTCGATCGCGGCGGCAAGGCCTTCCTGCGCCTCGCTGCCGGCGCGCAGCGTAGCGAGCAGCTGCGCGGTGTACCCGCCGGGCGCGGCCGGCATGAACCGGCCGAGCAGGTCCTTCGCGGCCGCCAACGCGCACGGGCCGCCGAGCGCGATCTCGCCGGCGAGCGCGAGGCCCGCGCTCGTGAGCGCGTCGGCCGCGGCGAGCTCGTGCAACAGGCCGAGTTCGCGTGCCAGCGGCGCCTCGATCGTCTCGCCGCTCAGAAAATAGCGGCGGGCGGCGCGCGCGCCGATCGCCTCGATCACGTACGGTGAGATGACCGCGGGCACGAGACCGAGGCGCACCTCCGGCAGCCTGAAGCGCGCGTCCGGGGAGCCGATCGCGATGTCGCAGGCGGCAACCAGGCCCAGACCGCCGCCGAACGCGGCACCGTTCACGCAGGCGATGCTCGGCTTGGGGCACGCGCGCAGCGCCGCGAGCATGTCGGCGAGAGCGCGTGCGTCGGCGAGATTCTCCGGCATCGGCGCCTGCCCGAGCATGCGCATCGCGCCAAGGTCGGCGCCCGCGCAAAACGCGCTTCCGGAGGCATCCAGCAGCAGCACCCGGGTCGCCTCGAGCGCCGAGTGCCGGAGAATCGCGCTGCCCAGAGCGCGGATCAGCGCCGCGTCCAGGGCGTTGCGCGCCTGCGGCCGGTTCAGCGTGAGCCGGACGATTCCCGGGGCCGCTTCGGATTCGAGGAGTTCGGAGCTCATGATCACATCCTGAAGATCCCGAAATGGGTCTGCTCGGAAGGCGCGTTGCGCACCACCGAGAGCGCCAGGCTGAGCACACGCCGCGTGTCGAGCGGGTCGATCAATCCGTCGTCCCAGAGTCGCGCGCTGGCATAGTAGGGATGCCCCTGGGTCTCGTATTGGCGGCGAATCGGTGCGGTGAATTCAGCCTCCTCCGCCTCGCTCCACTGTCTGCCGGCGTTCTGCAGCTGATCCCGCCGGATGGTCGCAAGCACGGTGGCCGCCTGCTCGCCGCCCATCACCGAGGTGCGGGCGTTGGGCCATTGCCAGAGAAATCTCGGTCCGTAGGCGCGGCCGCACATCGCGTAATTACCGGCGCCGTAGCTGCCGCCCACGATGAGCGTGAGCTTCGGGACCCGCGCGGCAGCCACCGCGGCGACCATCTTCGCACCATCGCGCGCGATGCCGCCGACTTCGGCGCGCCGTCCGACCATGAAGCCGGTGATGTTCTGCAGGAACAGCAGCGGGATGCGCTCGCGCGCGCACAGCTCGACGAAGTGCGCGCCTTTCAACGCGCTCGCCGAGAACAAGATGCCGTTGTTCGCGACGATACCCACCGGATAACCGCCGAGGTGCGCGAAGCCCGTGACCAGCGTGCTGCCGTAGAGCTGCTTGAACTCGTCGAACTCGGAGGCATCGACGAGGCGCGCGATCAACTCGCGCGCATCGTAGGGCGTGCGCAGGTTCGAAGGCACGATGCCGTAGAGTTCGCCAGGATCGTGGTGCGGCTCGCGCGCAGCGGCCGGCGGCGCGGTCGAGGGACCCGGACGCAGCCGGGCCACGATCCGCCTCGCGATGGCGAGCGCATCGGCATCATCTTGCGCGTAATGATCGCAAACGCCCGACTCGCGGCAATGCACATCGGCACCGCCGAGACTCTCGGCGTCGACGATCTCGCCGGTGGCCGCCCGCACGAGCGGCGGCCCGCCGAGGAAAATCTGGCCCTGCCGGCGCACGATGACATTCTCGTCGGACATCGCCGGCACGTAGGCGCCGCCGGCGGTGCAGTTGCCGTGCACCACCGAGATTTGGGCCACTCCCGCCGCGGACAGGTTGGCCTGGTTGTAGAAAATGCGCCCGAAATGCTCGCGATCCGGAAAGACCTCGTCCTGGGCCGGCAGGAACGCCCCGCCACTCTCGACCAGATACACGCATGGCAGGCGGTTCTCGAGCGCGATCTCCTGTGCCCGCAGGTGCTTCTTCACCGTCAGCGGATAATAGGTGCCGCCCTTGACCGTCGGGTCGTTGGCGACCACGAGACACTCGCGGCCCGCCACCCGGCCAATGCCGGTGACGATGCCGGCGGCGGGCACCTCACCACCATACAAGCCGTACGCGGCGAAGGCCGAGAATTCGAGAAAGGGCGAGCCGGGATCGAGCAATAAATCCACGCGCTCGCGCGCCGACAGCCGGCCTCGTGCGCAGTGTTTGGCGACGGCCTCGGGGCTGCCGCCGGCGGCGATCAATCGGGTTTTTTCCCGCATATCGGCGACGATCGCCGCCATTGATGCTGCGTTGTTCGAATATTCAACGCTTTTGATGTCGATTCGACTTTCGAGGCGTGGCATCTTGCCCTCGATGGCCATATTGTCCGACAATCATACTATATGAAGCTGCCGGGGAATGCCAAGATGTCGATCGCCGAACGCTGCCCCGATGAGGATCTGGAGTCCGGACTCGACGAGGACCTGCTCGCCTTACGCGAGGCGGTGCGACGATTCGCCGCCGCCGAAATCGCACCTCGGGCGGCCGCGATCGATCGTGAGGATGTGTTTCCGCGCGACCTGTGGCCGAAGCTCGGCGCTCAAGGCCTCCTCGGCATCACGGTCCCGGATTGCCACGGTGGCGCCGGTCTCGGCTATCTCGCGCACACCATTGCGATGACCGAAATCTCGCGGGCCTCCGGTTCGGTCGGATTGAGCTACGTTGCGCACTCGAACCTGTGCCTGAATCAGCTGCGCCTGAACGGCACGCCGGAACAACTCGAGCGCGTCCTGCCGAAATTGATCTCGGGCGAACACGTCGGGGCGCTGGCGATGTCGGAGCCCGAGGCCGGCTCGGATGTCGTCGGCATGCGGCTCGCGGCCCGACGCCAAGGCTCGGACTATCTGCTCAGCGGCCGCAAGATGTGGATCACCAACGGTCCGGACGCGGACGTGCTGGTCGTTTACGCCAAGACCGATCCGTCCGCCGGTGCCCGCGGCATCACCGCCTTCATCGTCGAGCGCGGCACCCCGGGCTTTTCGGTCGCGCAGAAGCTCGACAAGCTCGGCATGCGCGGCTCATCGACGGGCGAACTGGTCTTCGAGGATTGCCGCGTGCCGGCCGCCAACGTCCTCGGCCGTGAAAACGGCGGCATCGAAGTTCTGATGAACGGACTGGATTACGAGCGCCTCGTGATCAGCGGTGGACCGCTCGGACTGATGGCCGCGGCGCTCGACGTGGTGCTGCCGTACGTGCGGCAGCGGCAGCAGTTCGGGCGCAAGATCGGCAGCTTCGAACTGATGCAGGGCAAGATCGCCGACATGTACACCGCGTTCAATTCAAGCCGCGCCTACGTGCACGAAGTCGCACGCGCCTGCGACGCGGGCCGCAAGACGCGGCGTGCGGCCGCCGCCTGCCTGCTGAATGCCTCGGCACAGGCGGTGCAGGTCTCGCTCGAGGCGATCCAGTCACTCGGCGGCAACGGCTACATCAACGATTATTCCACCGGACGACTGCTGCGCGACGCGAAGCTCTATGACATCGGCGCCGGCACCCAGGAAATCCGCCGCATGTTGATCGGCCGGGAGCTGGTCGAGGCCGCATGAGCGCAGCCTTCGAGCCACTGCCGTTCGCCCCCGGCTACCGACGGGTCGCCGGTGAAATCGCCGCGCGCATTCTCGACCGCACACTCAAGGTGGGTGAGTCTCTGCCATCGGAGCTCGAACTGGCGACGCAGTTCGGCGTCAACCGTTCGATGATTCGTGAAGCCCTGCGCGAACTGGAGAGCGCCGATCTGATCGCGCGCCGTCGCGGCACGAAGCGCCTGGTCGTGGTGCGGCCGGCGGCTGCGCAGATTGCCGGCCGGCTGCGCCAGGCCTTCGCGCTGCACGACGTGACGGTGCGCGAGGTGTGGGAAATGCTCGAGGTGCTCGAGCCGCCGGCCGCGCAGGCGGCCGCCGCGGCGCGAACCGCGGCGACGCTTCGGCGCATCGAGGAGGCGGTCGCCGCTTACCGGGCCGGGCAGCGTGAGGCGCGGCGGGCCGTCGACGGCGTCGGCGAATTCTTTCGGGCCATCGCCGGCGCAAGCGGCAACCGCGTACTGCCGCTGATGCAGGAGCCCCTTCTGCAGTTGCTCACGGCCGCGCTCGGCGTGCTCATCGAGGCGGCACCGCCGGCGCGCGAGCGCATCGCGGTCGCCCAGGAGCGGATCTGTGCGGCGATCGGCGACGGCAACGGTGAACTCGCGCGCGATTGGATGGCAAAGCACGTACGCGATTTCCGCCGCGGTTTCGAGTTTTGCCGGATCGAACTTAACACGCCGGTGCCCTTCGGCTGAGCGGCCGAGCGCCTCGCGCTCAAGAATCCGCCCCCCCGGCCGACAACCCACCCAGGCAGCCACGATGCACACCGGGGATCCGCATGACCGCCAATTTCGCAACCGTTCACAACTTTCATGAGTCCACCGTCTACGAGGCCGTACTACGCGCCGCGGTGAATTACCCGATGATCGCGAGTTCCCCGGACTTGCTCGCCGATGTCGCCTGCGTCGCGCTGAACGCGCTGCCGCCGCGCTACATCCGGCACGCGGTCGACATGCGCTTCTACCTGAGCAACGACGAACGGGCCAAGATCGACCAGCTGGTTCGCAAGGCGGTTTTGTCGGCGTTCGAGTTCGTGCAAAGCCGGACCCTGGCGAAGGCGAGCGCCTGACCGGCCGGTCCGTGGCGCAGCCGCGGCCTCAGGGCATCGGCGCGCCGCGCGAGGCGGCGAGAATTCGATACCATTCCTCCCGCTCCAGGCGCACCGAGTAGGCATCCGCCGCCGCGCGAATGCGGCCGGGGTCCTGGCTGCCGATCAGCACGACCGGCCGCGCCGGATGCGCGATGATCCAAGCATAGGCAACCGCCGAACGACTCACCCCGGCGCGGGCCGCCACCGCATCGAGCACCGCGAGCACCGCGGTGGTCCGTGTGTCGGCGGATGAGCACGGCACGTCTCCGAGACGTCCCTGGCCGAGCGGTGACCAAGCGAGCACCGCGAGCTTCAAGCGCATGGCCTGGTCGAGGACGCCGTCGCTCAATGGATCGATCGACAGCGCCGAGAATTCCGGCTGCACGCTCGCCAAACGGAACGGCAGAAATTCGCGCAAGGCCTCGACCTGGGAGGCCGCGTAGTTCGATACGCCGGCCTCACGAATCTTGCCGGTGGCGCGCAACTGATCCAGGGCCGAGGCGACCTCGGCCGGATGCGCGAGCAAATCCGGCCGATGGATTTGAAACAGATCGATCGTCTCGACGCCCAATCGCCGCAACGAAGCCTCGCAGGCGGCGATCAGATGCTGCGCCCTCGAATCGTACGGTGTCGGCGGCGTGATGCCCGCCTTGGTCGCGAGCACCATACGCGGGCGCAGCGAGGAGTCGGCCTTGAACACCTCGCCGAGCAGCGCCTCCGCACCGCCAAAGCCGGATGCGGACCCGAAACCGTAGATATCCGCCGTGTCGAACAAGACGCACCCGATGTCGAGCGCCGCCGCCACGCGGCGTGCAGCGCTCGCCCGGTCGGCGCCCGCGAAACGCCACATGCCCCAGCCGAGCGGCGTGATCGACAAGCCGCCATCGCCCAAGGGTATGCGTGTGTCCGCTGTCGACACTGGGAGCATGTTGTTCCTTATGTTTCAGTCCGCGTTTCAGTCCGCGCCGAGATCCGCGAGCGGATGCGGAGCGTCGGTCGATGAATCGCGGAAAAACGAATCGATCTGTCCCGCCGCCACGTCCTCGATGCGCGCCGGGTGCCACTGCGGATGCTTGTCCTTGTCGATGATCAAGGCGCGCACACCCTCCAGGAAGTCACCCTGTTCGAAGCATCGCTGCACAATGGTGAATTCCATCCGGTAGCAATCGGCGAGCGACAGTCGCCTGCCGATCTGCAGCGCCCGCAGCGCGACCGCGAGCATCGTCGGCGAGCGCCTTCGCAACAGGGCCGCCGTCTCGGCCGCCCAGTCGAGCCATTCGGGCTCGCTCTCGGCCCCGAGGGAATTGAGTATCGCCGGAATCGTCGAGCGCGAGAAATGCCGGTCGATCACGCCGCGTAGTCGCGCGAGAGGCGCCGCCGGCGCGTCGGCGGCGAGCGAACGCAGCGCGCGCTCGACTTCGGTGCGCGGATCCGCGCTCCAGGACAGCCCGAGCAGCACACCCTCGAGACGCGCAAGCGCATCCGGTTCAAGGTATAGGTCAGCGAGTTGCGCGTAAATCGCATCCCCCGCACGCACCTCGGCGCCGGTGAGCGCAAGATAGGCGCCGAGCGCACCGGGCAGGCGCGACAGAAAATAACTCCCACCCACGTCCGGTATCAGGCCGATACCAACCTCGGGCATCGCGAGCCGCGTGCGGTCGCCGACGATGCGCAGCGCCGAACCCTGTACGAGTCCCATACCACCGCCCATCGTGATGCCGTCGGCAACCGCGATGAAGGGCTTCGGGAAGCGGTGCAGAAAGTGATCCAGACGGTACTCGTCGACGAAGAACTGGCGATACAGGTCGGTGCCGGCACGAAAGCTGTCGTACAGAGCGCGCACATCGCCGCCCGCACAAAACGCCTTGTCGCCGGCGCCGCGCAACAGCAAGGCATGCACCTCGGGGTTGGCCGCCGCGGACCTTAGTTCCCGGCCGACCTCCTCGATCATACCGAGCGTCAACGCGTTCAGCGCCGACGGTCGGTTCAAACTCAAGAAAGCAACGCGGTTGCGAATGCCGATCTCGATTTGCATGGTCGGTGAGCGCGGGCGCGCTCAGGCGTTCGTCCAACGCGGCTTGCGCTTCTCGAGGAACGCGCCCACGCCTTCGCGTTGATCGGCACCGTCGAACAAATCCACGAACAGTTCCCTCTCCCGGACAAGCGCGGCGTGCCGCGGCGTGCCGCGTCGCGCCTCGTGAATCAACTCCTTGCAAAAGCCCACCGCACGCGGGCTCAAGCCGAGCACCCGCTCGGCGAGCGCGGTCGCGGCCGTGCCGGCCTCGCCGGCGCCGACGACCTGTTCGACGAGTCCTATCCTGAGCGCCGTCGGCGCGTCGACGCGTTCGTTCGTGAGGATCATGCGTTTCGCCCAAGCCTCGCCCACCAGCCACGGAAGCGTCTGCGTGCCGCCGCCGCACGGCAGCAGACCAACGGCGGGTTCCGGCAAGGCCATCGTCGCGCGCTCGTCGGCAACGCGAAAATCGCAAGCCAGCGCGCATTCGAGTCCGCCTCCCATCGCATAGCCGTTGATCGCGGCGATCACGACCGGGCGGGCGTTCTGCAGCGCCTCGAATGCGAGCCCGAAGCGCTGCGCCATCAGTCGTGCGCGCGCCTTGTCGCCGTCCGCGAACAGCTTCAGGTCGGCGCCACCGCTGAAGAACTTCCCGCCTTGCCCCGTCATGATGATCGCGAGTATGCCGGCGTCGCGATTCAGCTCATCGATCAACGTCGTCAACCGCAACAGGCCCTCCGCGGTGAATGTGTTCGCCGGCGGATTGGCCAGGGTGAGCCTCGCGATCTGGCCGTCGATCGTGCACTCGATCATGCTTGCCCCTTCGGTTCCTTCGTGAACATCTGGATGATCGCCGAGAAATCGAGCGCGCCGTGCCCCTGGGCGCTAAACAGGCGGTACAGTTGTTCGGCGGCGGCGCCGAGCACCACCGGCTGCCGCGCTTGCTTCGCCGCGTCGGTGGCGAGGCCGAGATCCTTGAGCATGAGGTCGGCGCCGAAGCCGCCGGTGTAGCCGCGCGCCGCCGGCACATTGGCCATCACACCCGGAAATGGATTGTAGGAATCGGAACTCCAGCAGCGCCCGCTCGAACTGTTGACGATGCCGGCGAGCACGCCGGGGTCGATACCAAGCGCGACGCCGAGACTCATCGCCTCGGCGACGCCGATCATGGAGATCGCAAGCACCAGATTGTTGCAAATCTTCGCCACCTGGCCCGTGCCACTGTCGCCACAGCGGACGATCTTCTTGCCCATAAGAGCGAGCACGGGCTCGATGCGCGCAAACAACTCCTCGGTCGCGCCGACCATGAAGGTCAAGGTACCGGCCTCGGCGCCGTTCGTACCACCCGACACCGGCGCATCGGCCATCGGATTGCCCTGCCCGGCCGCCCGCGCGGCGACCTCGCGGGCGGTGTGCGGATCGATCGTGCTCGAATCGACGAGAATCACGCCGCGGCCGACCGCGGCGAGAACGCCGTCGTCGCCGAAATACACCGAGCGCACGTGCGGCGAGGACGGCAGCATCGTGATGACGATCTCGGCATCGGCGATGGCGGCGCGGATCGAGTCGGCGCCGCGCGCGCCGGCGCCGACCACGGACTCGAGGTTGCCGCGCACGACGTCGTAAGCGGCGAGCGCGTGCCCGGCCTTCACGAGATTGCGCGCCATCGGCCCGCCCATGTTGCCCACGCCGATGAAGCCGATCCGCATGACGCCGGCGCCCTTATTTCAGGCTGATCGTCGTATTGACGCCACCGCTGCTGGCGGCATCATCGAACCAACGCGTCGTGACGGTCTTGGTCTGGGTGTAGAACTGGACCGCCTGCTTGCCGTAGGGCCCGAGATCGCCGAGCTTCGAACCGCGCGAACCGGTGAAGCTGAAGTACGGCACCGGCACCGGAATCGGCACATTGATGCCGACCTGGCCGACGTCGATCTCGTTCTGGAACTTGCGCGCGGCAGCGCCGCTCTGCGTGAAAAGACCGGTGCCGTTGCCGAAGGGATTGGCGTTGACCAGATCGATCGCCTCGTTCAGCGTGTCGACGCAGACGATCACCATCACCGGCCCGAAAATCTCGGTCGTATAGATCTTCATCTGCGGACTGACGCCGGAAAACACCGTCGGGCCGACGAAGTTGCCCTTTTCGTAGCCGGCAACCTTCACGTCCCGACCGTCGAGCTCGAGCTTCGCGCCTTCGCGGATGCCGTCCTCGATCAGGCCGAGGATGCGATTCTTGGCGTGGCGCGAGATCACCGGTCCGAGATCGGCGCCCTTGGCGGTGCCGACGTTCACCTGCAGCGTCTTCGCCCGGGCAACGATGTCGGGGATCCAGTGCCGGGCCTCACCGACCAGCACCGTGACCGAGGTCGCCATGCAGCGCTGGCCGGCGGCGCCGAAGGTCGCGCCGACCACCGCGTTCAGTGACTGCTCCTTGGCCGCATCCGGCAGCACCACCGCATGATTTTTTGCGCCCATCATCGCCTGCACGCGCTTGCCGTGCTGCGACGCGAGCTCATAGACGTGCGTTCCCACCGCAGTCGAACCGACAAAGGATACGGCGGCGATATCCGCGTGCGTGCACACCGCATCGACCGCGCGCTTGCCGCCGTGGATGATGTTGAGCACGCCCGGCGGCACACCCGCCTCGAGCGCGAGTTCCGCGAGCAGCATCGGCGTCAATGGGTCCTGCTCGGAGGGCTTGAGCACGAAGGTGTTGCCGCAAACGATCGCCATCGGGAACATCCACAACGGAATCATCGCCGGAAAATTGAACGGCGCGATGCCGGCGCAGACGCCGATCGGCTGGCGCAGCGTGTAGGTGTCGACACCGTTCGCGACGTTCTCGGCGAACTCGCCGAGCTGAAGCGTGCCGATGGAACAGGCGTGCTCGACGACTTCCAGGCCGCGGAACACGTCGCCCTCGGCGTCAGGCAGGGTCTTGCCCTGCTCCTCGCTCAAGGTCCTCGCGATCCGCGGCATGTGTTCGCGGACGAGCGCCTGCAGTTTCAGCATGATGCGCGCGCGGGTGGCGAGCGGCGTGTTCTTCCAGGTCTTGAAGGCGCGCTTGGCCGAGGCGATGGCCGCCTCGATCTCGGCGTCGGTCGCGAACGGCACCCGGGCGAGCACTTCCTGGGTCGCGGGGTTTATCACGTCCTGCCACTCGGCCGAGTTCGACTCGACGAAGCGGCCGTCGATGAGCAACTTCACGGTGGCCGTGGTCTGCGGGAGATTCGCCGATGCGGTGTTCATGATGCGTTTTCGCTCCAAAAATAAAGTATTCGGTTCAAGACCCGGCACTCTCGAGTAATCTCCGGCAGATCAGCAGCCGCTGGATCTCGCTGGTACCCTCGTAGATCTGAGTGATGCGCGCGTCCCGATAGAGACGCTCGACGGTGTAGGCCTCCAGATAGCCGTAACCACCGTGGATCTGGATCGCCCGCGAGCATACCCGTTCCGCCGTTTCCGAGGCGAACAGTTTCGCCTGGCTGGCCTCGGCGAGGCAAGGCTGTCCGGCGGTGCGCAGGCTCGCCGCGTGGTGGGTGAGGAGCCGGGAAGCGTTGATCGTGGTTTGCATGTCCGCGAGCATGTCACCGATGCTGCCGAACTCGGCGATCGGCCGGCCGAATTGGCGGCGAGTCCGTGCATAGGCGACGGCCGCCTCCAGGGCGGCCCGGGCGATGCCGACCGCCTGGGCGGCGATGCCGATCCGCCCCCCCTCGAGATTGCCGAGTGCGATCGCGAGTCCCCGGCCGCGTTCGCCGAGCAGCGCATCGGCGCCGACGCGGCAGTCCGACAGTGTCACGGCACAGGTGTCCGAACCGCGGATGCCGAGTTTCTTCTCCGGCGCGCCGACGATGAAGCCGGGGGTGTCGGTGGGCACGATGAAGGCCGAAATGCCCTTCTTGCCCTGGTCCGGATCGGTGACCGCGAACACGATCGCGACCTTGGCGCGTTTGCCGTTGGTGACGAACTGTTTCGCGCCGTTAAGCACCCAATGCGCGCCGGCGAGCACCGCGCGGGTCCTCAAGGCATTGGCCTCCGACCCCGCCTGCGGTTCGGTCAGGCAAAAGCAGCCGATGGACCGGCCCTGAGCCAGGTTGCGAAGATGCCGTTGTTTCTGTTCCTCGGTGCCATGCGAGAGGATCGGGCCGCAGCCGACCGAATTGTGCACGCTCATCAGCGTCGCGGTCGCGGCGCAGGCGGCGGCGACCTCTTCGATGGCGAGCGCGTAGGCGGTGTAATCGGTGTACGACCCGCCCCACTCTTCGGGCACGATCATGCCGAGCATGCCGAGTTCGCCAAGCTTTTCGATCGCCGCATCGGCGATCCAGGCTTCGCGGTCCCACGCGGCGGCGTGCGGCGCAAGCTCGTTGCGGGCGAACTCGCGCGCCATGTCGCGAATCAACATTTGCTGCTCGCTGTATGGACCCGTCGGGGACTGCATGGAACACCCTGCGCGGCCGGAACAATGGCGCGCCTCCTACGGAAATTATAGGATCCGGATACCCGCAGACGGGTGTCCAAAGCGCGCAAATTGATTGCGCGAAAAGGCCACAGCCGGGCTCCGGGCCGGCCGGGTTGGCGGCGCGGACGGCAGGCGATGCCATGGCGCTAGGCCCACCTGCACGATTATGCTGCGCGTTTGTGCCGTGAATCCCCACCAGGTATCGCCATCGACATGAGAAGTATCCGTTCCGCGCTGCGCTGCGCCGCACTCTGCCTCGCCGGACTGTGTCTCAGTGCAAACCTCAGCGCCCGCGCAGGCGTCGTCGACGCGCCCGGAGCCGACCTGCGGGTTTCGCTGATCACCTATGGTCCCGGCGACATCTACTGGGAGCGCTTCGGTCACGACGCGATCCAGATCAGGGACCGGGTATCAGGCCAGTCGGTCGACTTCAACTATGGTGTCTTCGACTTCAACGAACGCGGCTTCTTGTGGAATTTCGCGCGCGGCTACATGCACTACATGATCGATGTGGAACGCTCCGACCTCGATGAGGGCGACTACGTCGCCTCGGGCCGCTCGGTGACTCTGCAGCGGCTCGCCTTGACACCGGCGCAGGCCGTGAGTTTACGTACCTATCTGCTCTGGAACCTGCGTCCGCAGAACGTCGTCTACAACTACAACTACCTGACCAACAACTGCGCAACGCGGGTACGCGACGCGCTCGACCGCGCGCTCGGCGGCGCCTTGCGCAAGGACCTCACCGCGCGCCCCGCCGCGATGACCTACCGACAGCAGATCGTTCGCCTGATGAGCGCGCAGCCCGCGCTCATGCTGGCGTTGGACCTGGCATTGGGACCGATGGCCGACCGCCCCTTGAGCGCCTGGCAGGAGAGCTTCCTGCCGATGGTGCTGAAGCGCGACATGCGCGGCGTGATGGTCCCGGACGGCCACGGCGGGCAGAAGCCGCTCGTGTCGATGGAGCGGAGGATCTCCGCGGGCAGCCTGACGCCACCGCCCAAAACGCCGCCGAACCTCGACTGGCCGCTCGGCATCGCCGGCATCGCGCTCGGCGGTGCGATCGTGCTCACTCGCCGGCGCTTGCCGACGCTGAGCGCGTCCCTCGCGACCGCCTACGTCATCGCCGCCGGATTCGTGGGCGTCGTGCTGCTCGCGCTGTGGACGCTGACGATTCACCGGGTGGCGTGGAACAACGCG
>JABEVI010000318.1 GCA_013044085.1 Steroidobacteraceae bacterium | reverse complement strand
GCTTCGGAATGGGAACGCGCGGCCAGCGGTTCGCGCTGCTCGTGAAGGACGGAGTCCTCGCTCAGCTTCATGTCGAGAAGCCCGGCGAGTTCAAGGTGTCCGCTGCCGAGCACGTTCTGGCCCAGCTTTGATCGGTACCTTCGGCCGGCGGTTGGAAAGCCGCCGGCCGAACCCCGGTTCTCCTCGCTTCGATCGGCTACGCGCCGATCAGCCGTGACAACTCCGGCACCACCTGGAATAGATCGCCGACGAGGCCGACGTCGGCCACTTCGAAGATCGGCGCCTCCGGGTCCTTGTTGACGGCAACGATGGTGCGGGCGTCCTTGATGCCGGTCAGGTGCTGGATGGCGCCTGAGATGCCGAACGCGAAGTAGACCTGCGGGGCGATGATCTTGCCGGTCTGCCCAACCTGCATTTCGTTCGAGGCATAGCCGGCGTCCACCGCCGCACGCGATGCGCCCACCGCCGCGCCGATCTTGCTGGCGAGGTCGAACAAGAGTTTGAAGTTCTCGGCGCTGCCGAGCGCGCGACCACCGGAGACGACCCGGGCCGCGGTCTGCAGGTCAGGCCGGTCGGTCGCACCGGTGTGAACGCCGACGTAGCGGGTGTGGCTCGGGAGGCTGACATCGAGCGTCCGTGAGCTGATGGTTGCGGCACCGCCGCTGGGAGCGGCCTCGAAGGAGGCGACACGCACGGTGGCGACCAGGATCCTCGCGGGATCCGCCTCGAGGGTCACGATCGCATTGCCGGCGTAGATCGGCCGGCGGAAGCGATAGGCGCCATCGACCGCCATCAGATCGCTGACCTGCGGCACGCCAAGCAGCGCCGCCACGCGCGGTGTCAGGTCCTTGCCGAAACTGGTCGACGGTCCGAACAGGTGGGTGTAGCCCGTGGCGAGGGCGGCGATTTGTGGGGCGAAGCTTGCCGCGAGCGGGTGCGCGTTCTCCGCGCGATCGATCCTCACGACCTCGTCCACCCCCTGGATTGCCGCGGCCTGGGCCGCCACCGCGGCGGTGTCGGCGCCGAGTAACAACACCGTGATGTGTGACCCGGGGATTGCCTTGGCGCAGGTGACGCACTTATGAGTGGCCGGATTCAGCGTCTTGGCGTCATGCTCTCCGAGAATCAGTATCTTCGACATCAGATCAACCCCTTTTTCTTGAGCGCATCCACGAGTTCAGATACATCCTTGACCATGATGCCCTTCTGGCGCTGTGCCGGAGGCTCGGTCTTGACGATCTTGAAACTGACGGGCGATGGGACCCCGAGGCTGTCGAGCGCGATGACGTCCAGCGGCTTTTTCTTCGCCTTCATGATGTCCGGCAGCTTCACGTAACGCGGCTCGTTCAGCCGCAGATCGACCGTGACGACCGCCGGCAGATCGACCTCGATCGTTTCGAGGCCGGCGTCGACCTCGCGGGTCACCGTCGCCTTGGTGCCGTCGATCGCCAGTTTCGACGCGTAGGTCGCCTGCGGCCGGTTCCACAAGGCCGCGAGCATCTGTCCGGTCTGGTTTGCGTCGTCGTCGATCGCCTGCTTGCCGAGCAGCACGAGGTCCGGATTCTCCTTCTTGGCGATGGCGAGCAGCGCGTGTGCCGCGGCCAGCGGATCGAGCGGCTGGTCCGTCTGCACGAGCAAGGCCCGGTCCGCGCCCATCGCCAGTGCGGTGCGCAGCTGTTGCTGCGTGTCGGCGACACCGATGCTGACGGCGAGCACCTCGGCGTTCGTGCCGCGCTCCTTGATTCGCAGGGCTTCCTCGAGGGCGATCTCGTCGAAGGGATTCACGCTCATCTTGACCCCTTCGAGCATGACGCCGCTCTCGTCGGGCTTGACGCGCACGCGGACGTTGTAGTCGACGACGCGCTTGATGCACACCATGATTTTCTGCATTGTCACTCCTTCAGGCGGTCGATTGCGGGCGTGACACTCGCACGCCGGGCATCAACCCGGTTCTTCGAAAAATCCGCGCCGATACGCGCCGCGCAACCGCGTAATTCTGCCAGAAAGTGGCCCGTTGCGGGCCGTTCCGGAAGCGTCATGCAATTGAATCGCAGCGACAGGTCGAGGGCAGCGGCCGCGACGGCGCTCGCCTGAGCGCCGTCGTGCGGCTAAGGAGCGCGGCGCGGGACCCGGGGCGCGACAGTCTAAGGAGACCTCCCCGCCTTGTCCACCCTTCGGTCAGTCGCTACACTGCGCGAGGCATGCCGATGCTCCGTTACTTTATTCTCCGCTTGCTCGCTGCCGTTCCCACCTTGCTCGCGATCGTCACGATCTCGTTTTTCTTGATCCATGCCGTGCCGGGCGGACCGTTCGACCAGGAACAAACGCTGTCGACGCAGGTGACCCGGAACCTCGACGCCGAGTACGGACTAAACCAGCCGGTCTGGGTGCAGTACACACGCTATCTTGCCGGCCTCATGCACGGTGATTTTGGCCCCTCTTTCCGCTACCAGGACTTTTCCGTCGGCGAACTGATCCGTCAGGGGCTGCCGGTGAGCATGACGCTCGGCGCCATCGCGATGAGCTTGGCCTTGCTCGCCGGCGTTGGTATCGGCATCGCGGCGGCGCTGCACCGGCAGCGATTGTTGGACCACGCGGCGATCGCTCTGGCGATCGCAGGTGTCGCCATTCCCTCGTTCGTGCTGCTGCCCGCGCTCGACCTGTTCTTCGGGGTCTATCTGCGCTGGCTCCCGGTTGCCGGCTGGGAACCGGGCTCGCCGAGGTATTTCGTGCTGCCCGTGATCACGCTCTGCCTGCCGCCGCTCGCCTTCATCGCCCGGCTGACGCGCGCGAGCATGATCGAGGTGATGCAGAGCGGCTACGTGCGTACGGCTTTTGCGAAAGGTCTGCCGCTGCGGACCATCGTGTTGCGGCACGCCCTGCGGCCGGCGTTGGTTCCCGTCGTCAGTTATCTGGCGCCGGCGGTCGCGATGACGATGACCGGATCGCTCGTCGTCGAGAAGATCGCCGGGCTGCCCGGGATCGGCCGCTACCTGGTTCAGGGCGCCTTGAACCGCGATTACACGCTCGTGCTCGGCATGGTGATCGTTTATTCGGCCCTGTTGATCCTGATGGGATTGCTGGTCGACCTCACACTCGGTGCGCTCGATCCGCGCGTCAGGCTCGCCGGATGAACCTGCGCGATCCGGCCGAAGAAGCACCACGCGCGGGATTGTGGCGTGATGCGGGACGCCGCCTGCGCGGCTCGCGCGCGGCGATGCTCGCCCTCGCCGTGATCGTCTTTCTGGTCTTGCTCGCACTCTTCGGGCCGTACCTGAATCCGAATCATTTCGACACGATCGATTGGTCCTGCATCGCCATGCCGCCCGGGCTTCGGCACGCGCATTGGTGGGGAACCGACCGGCTCGGGCGCGATCTTTTCGTACGTACGCTTCAGGGTACGCGAATATCGCTTGCCGTCGGCGTGATCGCGACGACGGTCAGTTTGATCGTCGGCATCACTTACGGAGCGATCGCCGGCTTCGTCGGTGGCCGCGTCGATCAGCTCATGATGCGCCTGATCGAGGTGTTGAGCGGACTGCCGCTGATCTTCTTCGTGATCCTGCTGACCGTGGTCTTCGGTCGCAGCGTGTATCTGCTGTTCATGGCGATCGGGGCGATCGGCTGGCTGACCATGGCACGCATCGTTCGTGGTCAGGCGATGGTGATCCGCGGCCGGGAGTTCATCGAGGCGGCCGCGGCGGCCGGGGCGGGACCCGGACGCATCATATTCCGCCATGTCGTGCCCAACATCATCGGCCCCGTGATTGTCTACGCCACGCTCACGGTGCCGCAGATCATCCTGTTCGAGAGCTTCCTGAGCTTCCTCGGCCTCGGCATCCAGGAACCGCAGGCGAGCCTCGGCACGTTGATCGCCTCCGGTGCCGCCCAGATGCAGTCCGCGCCCTGGATGCTGCTCGTGCCGGGCGTGATCCTAGCCGTCCTGTTGGTCTGCTTCAATGTGCTCGGCGACGCGCTGCGCGACGCGCTCGACCCGCGGGACGCCTAGCGACGTGGCCGCCATCCTCTCCGTCGCCAATCTGCACGTCACGTATCGGCGGGCGGGCGCGCACATCGAATCCCTGCGCGAGGTCTCGCTCGATGTGGAGGCGGGCGAGTGTGTCGGCATCGTCGGCGAATCCGGCTCGGGAAAGAGCCAGCTGTGTCTGGCGATCATGGGGTTGTTGCCGGCCGATGCTCATCTTGGCGGTTCCATCCGCTTTGCCGATGAACAGTGGCTGTCGGCGCCGCGCGAGCGGCTCGAACGGGTGCGCGGCGCGAAACTCGCGATGGTGTTCCAGGATCCTCTGTCGGCGTTGACACCGCATCTGAAGATCGGCGTACAGATGGGCGAAGTGCTCGTCAACCACCGTGGGGTGTCGTGGACGGTTGCGCGCGCGGCGGCGCTCGCGATGCTTTCGCGAGTCGGAATTGCCGATCCGGCGCGCTGTCTGGATCAATACCCGCACCAGCTGTCCGGCGGAATGCGCCAGCGCGTGATGATCGGCATGGGCTTGCTTTGCGAGCCGCAGCTGCTGATCGCCGATGAACCGACGACGTCTCTCGACGTGAGCGTGCAAGCTCAGGTTCTCGATCTGCTCGCGAAAATGCGCCGGGATTTCCGAATGGCGATCCTGCTCGTGAGCCACGATCTCGCCGTCGTCGCCGGTCTTGCCGAGCGCATCATCGTGATGTACGCGGGACGGGTGGTCGAGAATGCGCGGGCACGCGACTTGTTCGACCGGCCGCGACACCCCTACACGCAGGCGCTGATGCGCTGCGCACCCGAACTCGGCGGGCCGCTATTGGCGCGCTTGCCGACTTTGCCGGGCCAGCCCCCCTCGGCGGGTGAGCGCCTCGAGGGATGCGAGTTCGCGCCCCGCTGCGCGTATGCGACCGAACACTGTCGGCGGCACCGCCCGGCGCTCGAGCCGCTCGAAGACGGCCGTCTGGTCGCTTGTCATGCCGCGCGGCCGGCATGAGCCTGTCGCCGCCCGACGTGCCGCTGCTCGAGGTGCGCTCTCTGCGCGTCGAGTTCGACGCGGCGGGCGGTTTCCTACGGCGCCGGCGTTTCGTGGCGGTCGACGAGCTGAGCTTCTCGCTGTGCGCCGGTGAGACGCTCGGACTGGTCGGCGAATCCGGCTCCGGAAAGTCGACACTCGCGCGCGCGCTGCTGCGCCTGGTGCCGGCGGCGGCCGGTGAGGTGCGCTGGCGCGGCGAGAACCTTTTCGATCTCGGCCGGCGGGCGATGCGCGAGCATCGTCGGGCCATGCAAATGGTCTTCCAGGATGCGCTCGCCAGCCTCGATCCACGGATGACGATCGGCGAGATCCTCGCCGAACCGCTGCGGCTGTTCGAGCCGCGGGTCGCGTGGCGCGAGCGGTGCTTGCGGATCGAGCGCATGATCGAGCGAGTCGGTCTGCCGCGCTCGACCTCGAACCGATATCCGCACGAGCTGAGCGGCGGCCAATGCCAGCGCGTCGCCATCGGGCGGGCGATGATGTCGGGGCCCGAACTGCTGATCTGCGACGAATCGGTCAGTTCGCTGGATGTCTCGATCCAGGGCCAGATCGTCAACCTCTTGATGGATCTGCAGGCGCAGTCCGGCATGGCAATGCTGTTCATCAGCCACAACCTCGCTGTGGTCCGGCACCTGAGCCGGCGCGTGCTGGTGATGTATGGCGGCCGGCTCGTCGAGACCGCGGCGCGCGAGGCATTGTTCGGCGCACCGCTGCATCCGTACACCCGGGACCTTCTCGACGCGGTGCCGAGCATCGGTGCGGTGCGCAGCTCGGTGCGCATGGCGGTCGGTGAGGCGGCGCCGGGGCCGTCGCAGACGGGGTGCGCTTATCGGTGGCGCTGCGGGCGTGCGGCGCCGATTTGTGAGGCTGAACGGCCGCGGCTCGAGAATTTTGCCGCCGATCATCAGGTTGCCTGTCACCGACCCGCGGTCTTGGGCTATTCTGCCGCCATGAACGCCGAGTCGAAGCCATGAACCCCGTCAAGCACGTGCGCCCGAGCGAGGGCCTGTTGAGCGTACGCTATGAGATCCGCGGCCGGCTCGCGCGGCGTGCCTTGGAACTCGAGCGGCTCGGGCACGAGGTGATCTCGCTGAATATCGGCAATCCGTACGCATTCGGCTTTCGCACGCCCGAGACGATGCGCCTCGCGATGATCGAGAATCTGCGCCACAGCGAGGGTTACGTGCATCAGAAGGGGATCTTCCCGGCCCGCGAGGCCGTCGTGATGCAACAGCAGGAGCGCGGCGTTCGCGGCATCTCGGTCGAGGAGGTGTTCATCGGCAATGGTGTCAGCGAGCTGATCGACCTGTGCTTGCGCGCGTTGCTCAACGCCGGTGACGAGGTGCTCGTGCCGAGCCCGGATTATCCCTTGTGGACGGCGGCGGTGAATTTGAATTCCGGCCGCGCGGTCCACTACGACTGCCGGCCGGAGAACGGCCACCTGCCGGATCCGGCGCGGATCGAGGCGGCGATCGGCCCGCGTACGCGCGCGATCGTCATCGTCAATCCGAATAATCCGACCGGCGCGGTCTATCCGCGCGAGACGCTCGCCGCTATCGCGCGGATCGCGGAAAAGCATCGATTGGTCGTGCTGAGCGACGAGATCTACGACCAGATCCTCTACGATGGCGCCACGTTCGTGCCGATGGCGACGCTCGTCCATGACACACTGTGCTGCACGATGAGCGGCCTGTCGAAGGTGTATCGGGCCTGCGGATACCGGGTCGGCTGGGCCGCGTTTTCCGGCGACACCAAGAATGCGGTGGAATACCTCGCGGCGCTCGAATTGTTGTCCTCGCTGCGCCTCTGCAGCAACGTGGCGGGTCAATGGGCGGTGCAAACCGCGCTGGGTGGATATCAGAGCATCCGCGAGTTGACACGGCCGGGCGGTCGCTTGCACGAGTCGCGCCGCGCCATCATCGAGGGCGTCGCGCGCAGCAAATATCTGCGACTGGCCGCCCCCATGGGGGCGCTGTATGCGTTCGTCGAGGTCCGCGAAGAGGCCGTTCCGGGGTTCGACGACCAGGAGTTCGCGCTCGATCTGCTCGAGAACAAGCACGTGCTGATCGCACCGGGTGTCAGCTTCAACTTCGCGCGACGCAATTTTTTTCGCATCACGAATCTGCCGGAGGCCGAGGTGCTCACGACCGTGTTCGAACGGATCGAAGAGCTGCTCGACGCGCGAGCGGCGTGCTCGGCACCCGCGTCCCTCGCTCGCTGAGCGCGGTCGTGCTCCCGCCCGAACTGCTCGCCGAACTCGAGGCGGGATCGACGCTGCTGGCACCGACACAGGAGATTGCCGCCGCGATATTCGACGCCATCGAGCGCCACCATCGCGCGGCCGGGCACGAGGTCTGGGCGACGCCGCGCATCCGCGACTTCTCCTCCTGGCTGCGCGAACAGCATGAGCGGCGCTGTGTGGACGGCACGGCCCGACTGCGTTGTCTGCAGGATTTCGAAGAGCGATATCTGTGGCGGGAGGTGCTCGCCACGGACGGGCGCGACACGGAATTTCTCGATCCAGCGGGCGCGGCGCAGGCGGCGCGCCGGGCGCGTGCCGTCATGCGCGCGCATGGCATCCCATCCTCCGCCCTCGAGGCGAGCGCGGGCGAGGAGGCTCAGCTGCTCGTGCGCTGGATCGATGCGTTCGAGCGACGCTGCCGGGATCTGGGGTGTGTCGGGACCGATGAACTGCTCGGCGAGTTTCCGGTGGCACCGGAACCGATCGCTTGTCTCGAGAGTCCCGCGTGGCGACCCGCCGCGCAAGAGTGGCTGCGACGCCATGCCCGCGCGATCGTCGAACCGGCGCGCAGCGCACGCACCGCCGCCTGGACTTGTCATGCCGCCTCACCGGAGCGCGAGCTTGCCGCCGCCGCCGACTGGTTGTGCGCGCGCTCGTCGGAACGGGCGGAATTTCGCGCCTGGATGCTGATACCCGACCTGGCGACGCGGCGTGCCGAGGTCATCGATGCCTTCGACGCCACGCTCGCGCCGCAACGCCTGCGGTTCGAGCCCCGCGGTGCCGATGCCCGCTATGCGATCGCGGGGGGCACACCGCTCGCCGACTACCCGCAGGTCGCCGCGGCGCTCGAATGGCTCGATCTGGCGAGAGGATCTGTGGCCTTCGAACGCTTCAGCGCTCTGCTGCGTACGGCCGGTGCGACGCCCGCCGAGACGGTTCAGGCGGCACTCATCGACATCGAGCTTCGCCGGATCGCACCCGTGCAAATGACGCTGCGCGCGTGGCTCGCACTCGCGCAGCGCTGCGCGCCAGGCGTGCGTGCAGACTCGCGCCCGCTGATCGAACGCCTATTCGCCGCGCTCGATGCCTTGGAGGAGGGCGCGCAGGCGGCGCCGATGAGTCGCTGGGTCGCTCGTTGGTTGCGTGCCTTCGAGATGTATCCCTGGACCACCCGCGCCGTTTGGTCGAGCGGGGAGTTCCAGTCCGTGGAGCGATTTCGCGAGCTGCTCGCCTCGCTCGCCGCCGCCGATGCGTTGTACGGCACGCTTGCGGCGGGACAGGCCGCTGCCGAACTCGCACGCGCGGCCCGGGACCGGGCCTTTCAGCCGCAGACCGGCATTGCGCCGATCTGGGTCACCGGTGCCGTCGGGGATCCCTGGCTTTGCTACGACGCGCTCTGGATCGCGGGCCTCAGCGCCGATGCCTGGCCGCCACCGATCGAGCCGACGCCGCTGATCCCAACCGACGTGCAGCGGCACTACGGCATCGAGAACGCCTCGGCGGCGACGCGCCTGCAGGCCGCGCGCGATCTCGGGCGTCGTTGGGCCCATCGGGCGCCAAGCGCGGTGTTCAGTTTCGCCGACCCGGTCGAAGGGCGTCCGACCACCGCGAGCCGGCTGATCGACGCCGGATCGGCGAGTCTGCACGGCTCGGCGGTACCGCGGCCTCTCTGGCAATTCTCGTGGCGGCAAGCTCCGGCGCTCGAACACCTGGTCGACTCACGAGCGCCGGTGTTCGCCGCCGCCGAGCGGACACGGGGCGTTGCGACCTTGCGGGCGCAGTCGATGTGCGCATTTCGCGGCTTTGCCGAGACGAGGCTGCGCTGTGAGCGGCTCAGGCGACCGGTTGCCGGATTCGATCCGAGCGAGCGGGGCCGTCTCGTACACGCGGCACTCGAGCACGTGTGGGGCGAACTTCGCGATTCGGCCGCGCTTTGCGCCCTCCCGCCGCCGGCGCGAGCGATGCTGATCGATGCCGCCGTGGAGGCGGCGCTGCAGGAGGCGCTGGCGCGTCGCGATCCCGGACCGCGCTGGCATGGCCGGGAGCGGCGCAGAACGGTGCGGTTGTTATCCCGATGGCTGGACCTGGAGGCGCGGCGTACGCCGTTCTCGGTCGAGCGCATCGAACAGGACCGCCAGTTTGCGCAGCACGCGGGCATCGAATTTTCCTGCCGGATCGACCGTGTCGACCGGCTCAGCGACGGTGCCCGCCTGTTGATCGACTACAAGACGAACACCGCCAGCGTCGACTGGCGCGGTGAGCGACCGGCCAACCCGCAGTTGCCGCTGTACGCCGGTCTCGTCGGCGACGGGCTCGTCGCCGTCGCCTACGGCCAGGTCAGCGCGGCCGAATGCCGCTTCCTGATCGAGTCCGAGCGCGATGGCGTCATCCTTGCCGAGCGCCGTCGCACCGCGCTCGAGGGCGCGGCTGACATGCGCGCACTGGTGTTGCTGTGGAAGGATCGACTGGACCGGCTCGCCGCGGAATTTCGCGACGGCCGCGCCACGCTCGACCCGATTCCCGGCGCCTGTGAGAGCTGTTATCTGCACGCGTTCTGCCGCATCGCCGATCGTGACCTGGAGGCGGCCGTTGTCTGAGACGCACATCCTGCCGGGCGATGCCGCGGCGCGCGAGCGCGCGGTCATGCACGAGGGATCTGTGTTGCTGCAGGCTCCCGCCGGTTCCGGCAAAACGACCCTGCTCGTGCAGCGATTCCTGCGTCTGCTCGCCGCGGTCGAGGCGCCCGAAGCGATTCTCGCACTGACATTCACGCGGCGCGCCGCCCTCGAGATGCGCGAACGCATCACCGCGGCGCTCGCGGCGGGCGCGTCGGCACAACCAACCGCCGCCGACCTCGATCCGGTGACCCGGCGGCTCGCGTTGGCGGCGGCACGGCATCTCGATTCGTTGGGAGTCGATCTCGGCATGCATGCCTCGCGGCTGCGAATCGAAACCATCGACGCCTTCAATGCGCGGCTCGCCGGCCAGTTGCCGGTCGGCTCGGGTCTCGGGGCCCGTCCGCGCATTGCCGAGGACGCCCTTGGCTTGTATCGCGAGGCGGCGCGCCGCGCCCTCGGGTACGAGGACGAGGATCGCTTCGGCATGGCGGTCGAGCAGGTGCTTGACTATGGCGATCAACGGCATGAAGCGCTCGCCGAACTGATCGCGGGAATGTTGCGCAGCCGTGAGCGGTGGCTGCCCCTGCTCGCCGGGGGATTGCGTGCGGCGGTAGCGGATGCGCCCGACGAACTTGCCGAGGTGCGTCGGCGTTTCGATGAGGATCTTGCGATCCTGGTCGGACGCGTGCTTGCGCAGGCCGCCTCGTTGATCGGCATGGAACGTATCGCGGCGATCACCCGGCTGCTGCGGGCGGCCGCGTTGCGCGGCGGCGCGCGGGGACCCGCACTGCAGCCCTGGCGCGAGCATGAGGCGCCCCTGGGTTCCGATCCGGCCGATCTGCCGCGCTGGCGGGGATTCGCGAGCATCGCCTTGACCGCGAAGGGCGGTATACGGACGCGATTGACGAGCGCAGAAGGCTTTGCGCCTGGGCTGGCCGACAAGCGCGCGATGCAGGACATACTTGAGGAAATCGGCCGTGACCCGCGCAACGTGCGCGCTCTCGCGCAGGTGGCCACGCTGCCGGAGCCTGTCTATGGCGAGGCGGACTGGGCCCGTGTCTGTGACGTCGCGCGGGTCCTCGTACTCGCGGCCGCCGAACTCGACCGCTTGTTTCGGGAGCGTGGCATCGCCGATTTTCCGGCCGTGTCGATGGCGGCCTTGCGAGCTCTCGGTGATCCGCAGGCGCCCTCCGATCTGGCATTGCGCCTCGACTACCGCTTGCAACACGTCTTGGTCGATGAGTTCCAGGACACTTCCGGGGCGCAGCTCGATCTGCTGCGCCTCTTGACCGTCGGCTGGCAGGCGGGTGACGGACGCAGCGTGTTCTGCGTTGGGGACCCGATGCAGTCGATCTACGGATTCCGGCAGGCCGAAGTGCGGGCCTTTCTGGACCTCGGTGAGGAGGGACTTGGCGGCCTGCCGTTCACGGTGCTGCGCCTGACCGACAACTTTCGCTCGGCAGCATCGCTCGTCGCTTGGACCAACGCGACGCTCTCACGGATCCTGCCGGAGCGGGACGATCGGGATCGTGGCGCGATCGCTTTCCGGCCGAGTTCGGCGGTCCGCCTCGAGGCGGATGGCGACACGCCGGCGGTGCGGGCGATGGGCTCGCCTTCGCGTGCCGCTGAGGCGGCCGCGCTCGCCGATCTCATCCTCGAGCGCCAAACCCGTGAACCAACATGGCGCACCGCCGTGCTGGTGCGCGCGCGCTCGCATGCGCGCGAGATCGCCGCATGCCTGCGCGAGCGCGGTGTCGCCTTCCGCGCGATCGACATCGAGCCGCTCGCCGACCGCGCGGCCGTGCGCGACCTCGTGATGCTCGCGCGCGCGTTGCTGCATCTTGGCGATCGCACGGCGTGGTTCGCGGTATTGCGGGCGCCTTGGGCGGGTGTCGGCTTGTCCGACCTTCTGACACTCGGTCGTGAGGCGCCGACGATCTGGCAGGCACTCGAGGATGTGCGGGTGCTTTCGATGCTCAGTGCCGATGGGCGCGCTCGC
>JABEVI010000096.1 GCA_013044085.1 Steroidobacteraceae bacterium | reverse complement strand
TGAGGATTTCGACGCTCATGCGCTGCGCCACCGCGGCACGCCGGCCGCCGCGAGCAACGCCGCGGTTTCGAACAGCGGCAGCCCCATCACGCCGGAGTAACTACCGCGCAACTCCTGCACGAACACCGCGGCGAAGCCCTGGATCGCATAGCCGCCGGCCTTGTCACGCGGTTCACCCGTGTTCCAATAATCGCGACACTCGGCCGCCTCGAGCGCACGAAAGACCACTTCGCTGCGGCTCACCATCGAGCGCGCACCCGCGGCCGTGCGTATCGCGACGGCGGTCAACACTTGGTGCGTCCGGCCGGACAAGGCCGCGAGCATCGCGATGCCATGCGCCTCATCGAGCGGCTTGCCGAGGATCCTCCCATCGATCACGACGCTCGTATCGGCGCCGAGCACCGGGGCCGGCGAGGCGGCCGCTCGCACCCAGCCGGACTCGGCCTTGGCGGCCGCGAGACGCAACACATAGGCCTCCGGTGCCTCCCCGGGCCGCACCGTCTCATCGACATCGACGCCGATCAGCCGGAACGGCACCCCGACCTGTCCGAGCAGATCCCGGCGCCGAGGCGAGGCTGAGGCGAGATAGACGAATTCGGGCGGCATCCGCCCAGAATAGCCTAATGCGCGCCAACAAGTCCTTCAGGCCCGGTGGTACGGATGACCGGCGAGCAGGCTCACGGCGCGATAGATCTGTTCGGCGACGAGAACCCGCACGAGTGCGTGCGGCAGGGTGAGCGGCGACAGAGACCAACGCAGATCCGCCCGCTCCAGGCAGCCCGGCGCCAAACCGTCCGGACCGCCGATCAACAGCGCGAGCGGCCGTCCCTCCTGCAGACGGCGCGCGAGCCACTCGCTGAGCTTCGCGGTCGTCATCGCCGCCGCCTCGATTTCGAGGGCGACGACGTAATCCTCGGCGCTCAGGGCCGCGAGCATCGCCTCGCCCTCGCGTGCCACCGGCACTCGCGGGTGTTCGCCGGGCCGGCGCGTCGCGATCGGGATCTCACGCAGTTCGAGGCTCAAGGGCTTGCGCAAACGCTGCTGATAATCCCGGAAACCCGCGTCGACCCACGCCGGCAAGCGCGTGCCCGCGGCGATCAACCGACACTTCACGCACGCACCCCGCGCCGCTTCAGGCGCGCCCGCCGGAGCGCTTCGCGGCCTTGATGTCCCAGAGTTTCTCGAGGCCATAGAACTCGCGCACCCGCGGCAGCATCACGTGCACGACCATGTCGTTCAAGTCGATCAGCACCCAATCCCCGTCTTGCAGACCCTCGACCCCATGGGGCCGAAAACCCGCCTCCTTGGTCTTTTCGACCACCCGCTGCGCGACCGAACGCACGTGCCGGTCGGAGGTGCCGCTCGCGATGATCATCTGATCGACGATATCGGTCATGCCGCGCACATCCAAAACCTTGACTTCGACGGCCTTCATATCCGCCAGCGCATCGAGGATCACGGTCTCGAGTGAGCGTTTGACGGGTGCCTTCTTGCGTACACGCGCCGCCCCCGGGCTCTTCGTCTTGGATGTCCGTTTCTTCCGGGTCGCAGTCTTCTTTTTTGGCGGAGTCACTGGGTCACTCGTGTTTTGAGGTAGCAATTCGCCTCGAGGATCAGCCCGCGCACCGAATCCGGCATCAGGAAGCGTGGATCACGGCCCATCGCGATCGTCTGGCGCACGTCCGTCGAGGAGATTTCCAATTGCGTGACGGCATGGATGAAGATGCAGCCGGCGCGCGCCTCATGCAGGTCGCCAATGCGTCCGGTGCCCCGATCCACCAGCAATTCGCCGAGCGGCCCCATGCCCGGCGCGCGCCAGCCGGGCCGGTGGGCGACGACCAGGTGCGCAAGCTGCAGCAGCTCGCGCCACTGATACCACTTCGGCAGGCTGAGGAAGGCGTCCATGCCGACGATCATGCACAGACTCCTGTCCGGGTATTCGTGGCGCAGTTCGGCGAGCGATTCGACCGAGTAGGAGGGCCCGGTCTTGCGCACCTCGCGATCGTCGACGACGAACCCCGGCTGACCGGCGGTCGCCGCCTGCACCATCCGCAGGCGCAACTGCGCGTCGGCGTACGGCTTGTCGCGATGCGGCGGATTGCCGGCCGGCAGGAAACGGATCTCCCGCAAACGCAGCGCCTGTTGCAGTTCAAAGGCGGTGCGCAGATGCGCGTAGTGGATCGGATCGAAAGTGCCGCCGAAAATACCCATCGGATTCATCCGGCTACCCTGCCTGAAACCGGCCCGGGTTGCAAAGCGCCGGCGAGCATCGCGGTGAGACCCGCCAGTTCCGTCCACGAATCCCCGGGAGCGAGTCCCTTGACGACCCGATCGGCGCGCGCAGCCGCCACCAGCAGATCAGGCAGCGGAATCTGGCGCAGCCGTTCGAGCGCGCGCGGCGACGGCGTGCTCGCCTGGTTCCAAGCGCCGCGCTCCTGGGTGCGCAGGCGACGGCGCTCGCCGGCCTGCCACAAGCCGCGCACTTCGCGCACCAGCGACCAGAGCACCAAAGCCGGCTCACGGCCCTCGCTCCTCAAGCCATCCAGGATGTGCAGCGCACGCGCCGCCTCACCGGCGGCCGCCGCCTCGGCCAGTTGCAGCACATCGTAGCGGGCACTGTCGGCGACGGCGGCAAGCACGAGTTCGGGGCCGATGCTCGGGCCCTCGGCGAGCAAGCTCAGGTTGGCAAGCTCCTGTTTCGCAGCAAGCAGATTGCCCTCGACGCGATCGGCGATCAGTTGCGCCGCCGTCGCCTCCAGATCGAACCCGGCCGCGCGCGCGCGCGCGCGCAGCCAGGCGGGCATCTCCTGGGCGCCGACCGGACGCAGCACGATCCACGCACCATGCTCGGCGATCGCCTTGACCCACGCGGAATCGGCGCTCTTCTGGTCGAGTTTGCCCGCGACGAGCAGCAGCAGGACGTCCGGCGGCGGCCGGGCGGCGATCTGCGCGATGAGCGCGGCGCCCTTGTCCGGCTTGCCCGTTGGCAGACGCAATTCGATGATGCGCCGGTCCGAGAACAGCGACGGGGATTGGATCTCGTTGCGAAAGTCGTCCCAGGCGAAGCTGCGGTCGACGTCGAATACGCGGCGTTCGACGAAACCCTTGGCGCGGGCCGCGGCGCGAATCGCGTCGGCGGCCTCTCCGGCGAGCAGCGGTTCATCGCCGGACACCAGATAAGCGGCGGCGAGACCCCGTTGCAACGCGGCCGGCAATTGCTCGAGATTCAGTCGCAATCGAGGGCCCCGAGAATTCGCGTACGCGCCGTCTCGTATTCGTTCTGCAGACGCGCAACCACGGTCTCCACGTCCGCGACGTCATGAATGCCGCTGACGCTCTGGCCGGCGCTCCAGATGTCCTTCCAGGCCTTGCGCCGCGAGCCGCCGCCGGATCCGAAGTTCGTCGCCGCCGGGTCCACCTCGCCGAGTTTGTCCGGATCGAGTCCGGCTTGCGCGATGCTCGCACGCAGATAACTGCCGGCGACACCGCTGAACAGCGGTGTATAGAGGATGTCCTCGGCACGGCTGTCGATGAGCATCCGCTGGTACGCCTCGCTCGCGTTCGCCTCCGTGGTGGCGATGAAGCGCGTGCCGAGGTAGGCAAGATCCGCGCCGAGTGCCCGCGCGGCGAGCAGGTCGGCGCCGCTGCTCATCGCACCCGCGAGCACGATCGTGCCGTCGAATATCGACCTGATCTCCTTGACCAGCGCGAACGGGCTCAGGAGACCGGCATGACCGCCGGCGCCGGCGCAGACCGCGATGATGCCGTCGACGCCCTGGGAAACGGCCTTTTCGGCGTGCCGGATGTTGATCACGTCGTGCAGCACGATGCCGCCGTAGCCGTGAACGGCGGCGACGACCTCCGCCGGCGGTCGCAAGCTCGTGATCACGATCGGCACGCGGTGTCGGATGCATACATCCAGGTCGTGCTGCAGTCGGTCGTTGCTGGCATGGACGATCTGATTGACGGCGAACGGCGCGATGCAGGCGCCCGGGTTGGCGCGCGCCTGGACCGCGAGTTCCTCCTCGATCTCGGCGAGCCACTCATCGAGAAGCGAGGCCGGGCGCGCGTTCAACGCCGGGAAGGAGCCGACGATGCCGGCTTTGCACTGGGCGATGACCAGTCGGGGCGTGGAGACGATGAACATCGGCGCACCGATCAACGGCAGGCGCAGTCGGTGGCGCAGGATCATGGGTATCGGCATCGGCTTAGTATCGCGCAGTCGAGCCGCGCGCACACCCGGCTTCTGACCCAGGATGGACTTTGGCGGGCGGCGGCCTATGCTCGAGGGATGGATCGAGTAGGAAAATGCCGATGCAATTCCAGTCCCTGAAGTTCGAGCGCGATCAAACGATCGCGCGGGTGACCTTGAACCGGCCCGAACGGCTCAATGCGCTCGACGGGCGCCTGATCGAGGAGCTGTCGGCCGCGGCGCGTCTGATCGATGCCGAACCCGGGATACGCGCGGTGCTGCTCGGCGCCGCCGGGCGTGCCTTCTGCGCCGGTGCGGATCTCGCCGAGGACCGGGTCGACGAGGCTGTGCCGGCCGCGCGCGCGGCGGCTGTCGCAGCCCGTCTGCGGGATGCTTTGAATCCGATGGCGAGCGCCTGGTTTCGGTTGCGTGCGCCGCTCGTCGTCGCCGTGAACGGCATCGCCGCGGGCGCCGGCGCGAGCCTCGCCCTCTGCGGCGACATCGTGGTCGCGGGCCGCTCGGCGGCATTCGCGCAGTTGTTCGCACCGAAACTCGCCCTGATGCCCGATCTCGGCGGCACGTTCCATTTGCCGAGACTGGTCGGCGCGGCGCGCGCCAAGGGCTTGGCGCTGTTGGGTGATCCGCTGCCGGCGGCCGAGGCCGCCGCCTGGGGCCTGATCTGGGCATGCGTCGAGGACTCGGAGCTGCTCGCGCGCACCGAAGCGATCGCCCGCCGGCTCGCCGATGGGCCGACCCAGGCGCATCAGCGGATCAAGACCGTGTTCAACGAACCGGCCTCGCGGACCTTCGAGCTGCAACTGGAACGCGAAGCCGTGCTGCAGGCCGAACTCGCCGGCACCGGGGATTTCACCGAGGGCCTGCGCGCCTTCCGCGAGAAACGGCCGCCACGGTTCGAAGGGCGCTGAAGATCGGGGCAGGCCCGCCGCGACGCCCGCGCGCGCGGTTCCTGCTAATCTTGAGCAAACATCCCAGGATGAGGAGGGCGCCGATGCCGACCGTTTTCGACAAGATCATCAGCGGGGAGTTGCCGGCGACGATCGTCCATCGCGACGCACGCGTAACCGCCTTTCTCGACATCAAACCCGCCGCGCCGGTGCATATCCTGATCGTGCCGAACAAGGCGATCGCAACCGTCAACGACATCGCCGATGCCGATGCGGCCCTGATCGGCCATATGATCATCGTCGCCCGCGACCTCGCCCGGCAGCAAAAAATCGCCGAGGACGGCTACCGCTTGATCATCAATTGCAACGCGCACGGCGGTCAGGAGGTCTACCACCTGCACCTGCATCTGCTCGGCGGCCGGCCGCTCGGCCCCATGGTGACCCGCACCTGAGGAACGGAGTCGATGATCAAAAAGAAAAAGAGCGCCTCGCCCCCCCGCAAACCAGTCTCCGCCAAGGGACCCGTCGATGCTCCCCCCGCGCGCAGGACCCTGTATCCCGCGATCGAGCCGTATCGACGCGGCCATCTACGGGTGTCGGACATCCACGAGATCTACTTCGAGGAGTCCGGAAATCCGGCCGGCAAGCCCGCCGTCTTTCTGCACGGCGGCCCAGGCGCAGGCTCGGACGCGCGGGCACGCCAATTCTTCGATCCGCACCATTACCGCATCGTGGTATTCGATCAGCGCGGCTGTGGTCGCAGCCGGCCGGGCGCCAACCTCACTGAGAACACCACCTGGCATCTGGTCGCCGACGTCGAACGGCTGCGCAAGCATCTGCAAATCGAGCGCTGGCTCGTGTTCGGCGGCTCTTGGGGCAGCACGCTCGCGCTCGCCTATGCCGAGGCGCACCCGGAGCGGGTCACGGAACTCGTGCTGCGCGGTATCTTCCTGCTGCGCCACGCGGAAATACGCTGGATGTACCAACACGGCGCCTGTGCTATATACCCGGATCGCTGGGAAGCCTACCGTGATGCCATTCCGGTGGACGAGCGCGACGATTTCCTCGGTGCTTACTACAAACGCCTGACCGGCAGCGACCAACGCGCCGCCCTCGCCGCCGCCCGTGCTTGGTCCGTCTGGGAGGCATCGACCAGCTTCCTGCACAGCAACGCCGAGAACATCACCCGCTGGGGACAGGATTCCTTCGCCCTCGCGGTCGCGCGCATCGAGTGTCACTACTTCGTCAACCGCGGCTTCCTGCGCAGCGAAACGCAGCTGCTCGACGACGTGCCGCGGATCCGCAACATACCGGCGACGATCGTGCAAGGCCGCTACGACGTCGTTTGCCCCGCGATCAGCGCCTGGGATTTGCACCGCGCCTGGCCGGAAGCGGACTTGCGGCTCGTGGCGGACGCCGGACATTCGGCCTTCGAAGCCGGCAATTTGCATGAACTCGTGCTCGCGACGGATCGCTATCGAAGCCGTTGAACCGGCACCGGGCGATGCGCCGCGCGCGTCGCCCGGCACGTTGAAAATCTCGTATGATCGGCGACGGACAATCCTAAGGACTTGCGGGGAGACCGGCTCTGGGACATGACGCTTCGGCGAATTCGCCCGACCGCGATGCGGCTCAATTGCGCGCGTTGGGGTACGAATCACATTTCGACCGGACGATGTCGAAGTGGGAGAACTTCTCGCTCGGCTTCACCTATCTGTCGCCGGTGGTCGGCGTATACACGATCTTCGCGAGCGCCTTCGCGGCCGGCGGGCCGCCGATGTGGTGGACCTACGTCATCGTCGGCCTCGGCCAATTTCTGGTCTGTCTCGTGTTCGGCGAAATCGTCTCGCAATTCCCGATCTCCGGCGGCCTGTATCCGTGGGCGCGGCGCCTGGTTGGCAAACGTTGGGCCTGGATGGCCGGCTGGATCTATGGATGGGCGCTTTGCTGCACCATGGCGGGAGTCGCGACCGGCGCGGCGCCGTTCCTCGCCAAGGCCGCCGGCCTCGCGGGCACGCCGCTCGACGCGACGCTCATCGCGCTCGCGTTGATCGCGGCGACGACGGCCTTGAATTTGAGCGGTACGCGGCTGCTCGCGCGGGTTGCGATGATCGGCTTCGTCTGCGAACTGATCGGCGCATTGGTGGTCGGCGGCTATCTGTTGATCTTCGCGCGGCATCAACCGCTCGCGGTTCTGGTCGACACCTCGTTCGTACCCACGCACGGCAGCTACCTGCCGGCATTCCTTGCCTCCTCGCTCGCGGCGATGTTCTGTTACTACGGCTTCGAGGCCTGCGGCGATGTCGCCGAGGAGACACCCGACGCTAGCCGCATGATACCCAAGGCGATGCGCATGACGATCTACATCGGCGGCGCCGCCGCCTGCTGGGTCTGTCTCGCGTTCGTGCTGTCGATCGCGGACATCCCCGCGGCGATCTCCGGAGCAGATCCGGATCCGATCGCCACCCTGTTGCGCTCGGCGATGGGGGAGGCAGGCTTTCGCGCGGTGATCGGCGTGGTGCTGATCTCGTTCGTCTCCTGCCTGCTGAGCCTGCAGGCCGCTGCCAGCCGCCTCGTCTATGCGTACGCACGCGACCACATGATCGTCGGCAGCGGCTTTCTCTGCCGCTTCTCACCCCGCAGGCACGTGCCTTCGAACGCCCTGATCGTCATGGGCGCGATCCCCGCGGCGATCGCCTTGAGCGGGCTGTGGCTGCAAAACGCCGTTGCGACGATCATCAGCTTCGCGGCGATCGGCATCTACATCGCCTTTCAGATGATCGTGCTCGGCGCGGCGATCGCCCGTGCCAGGGGCTGGCGGCCCGCCGGCCCCTTCACGCTCGGCGCCAAGGGCTGGATCGTCAATCTGGGCGCCCTCGCCTACGGGATCGGTGCGATCATCAACATTCTCTGGCCCCGCACGCCCGGCCAGGCCTGGTACGTCAACTACGCGATGCTGGTGACGACGGCTATCGTCGTCGTGCTCGGCACGCTCTACATGGTCGTCGCACGGCCCTACGAGCGCGGCACGACACCGGCGGGCGACGCCCATTTGTTGAACAAGGAGACCGGCTGATGACGATCGAGACTGCGGCGGCGACGGATGGCCTGAGCCGCAGCCTGAAAGGCCGGCATCTGACGATGATCTCGATCGGCGGCATCATCGGCGCCGGTTTGTTCGTCGGCAGCAGCACCGCGATCATCGCCGGCGGGCCGGCCAGCTTTTTGAGCTACGCGATCACCGGCATGCTCATATTGATCGTCATGCGGATGCTCGGCGAGATGGCGACCGCCCT
Source organism: Steroidobacteraceae bacterium (assembly GCA_013044085.1). Lineage (GTDB taxonomy): Bacteria > Pseudomonadota > Gammaproteobacteria > Steroidobacterales > Steroidobacteraceae > Bog-1198. The sequence goes on along the minus strand of JABEVI010000096.1, from coordinate 10,391 downwards.
GCCGACGGTGCGCAGCTTCACCGAATTCGCGCGTGCCGGTCTCGGCGACGGTGCGGGCTTCGTCGTCGGCTGGCTCTACTGGTATTTCTGGGTGCTGGTCGTGCCGGTCGAGGCGATCGCCGGGGCGAAGATCCTGCAGCAATGGCTGCCGCTCACGCCGCTTGAAATCGGCCTCGGCCTGATGTCGGTGATGACCGCGGTGAACCTCATGTCGGCCCGCTCCTACGCCGAGTTCGAGTTCTGGTTCGCCTCGATCAAGGTGGCGGCGATCCTGGTCTTCATCGCGATTGCGGCGTCATACGCTTTTGGTTGGAGTTCGCCGCATGGATCGACATTCGCGAATCTCACCGCCCACGGCGGCTTTACGCCACACGGCTGGATCGCGGTGATCGCCGCGGTACCGACGGTTTTCTTCGCGATGACCGGCGCCGAGATCACCACCATCGCGGCGGCCGAGTCCTCCCAGCCCGGCAAGGCCGTCGCCAAACTGAGCACGACCGTGATCTGGCGGATCCTGATCTTCTACGTCATCTCGGTGCTTCTGATCGTAAGCGTCGTGCCCTGGACGCAGGTGCGGCCGGGCCAGTCGCCGTTCACCCTCGCGCTGAACACGATGCACGTGCGGCTGGCGGGCACCCTGATGAGCGCGATCATACTGACTGCGGTGCTCTCGTGCCTGAACTCCGCCTTCTACGTCAGTTCGCGGGTGCTGTTCGTGCTCGCCGAGCACGGCGACGCGCCGCCGTTGCTCGTGCGTCTGAACGAGCGTCGTGTACCGACGATGTCGGTGCTGATCGGCGCCGCGGCCGGGTTCCTCGGCATCGTCGCCGCCACGGAAACCCCGCAGTCGGTGTTCGATTTTCTGGTCAGCTCATCGGGCGCACTGATAGTCTACGTCTACATGTTGATCAGCCTCGCGCAGATCAGGCTGCGCCGGGATCGCGAGCGACGCGGCGAGCCTCCGCCGGCGATCCAGATGTGGCTGTTTCCCTGGTTGAGCATCGGCGCGCTCGGCGCGATGGCCGCGGTGCTCGTGGCGATGGCGTTCACACCACGAATGCAACAGGACTTCTATACCAGTTGCGGCACCCTGACGGTCGCTGTGCTGGCCTATTTGATCGTGCGTGCCCGGCGAAATCGTCGGCGACGGCCCACCCTGCGGTCGAGTTGAAAAAAATTTCATTGACAGTGAGAAAGAATACGCAACCGCGCCGGGGATCTTTGGCATGATCATTCTCGTCCCCGAGACAGCCGCCCAGCCGGCACACGGGGACACCGGTTTAGGATCAATTCGCCCCGGCAAGCCAGCCAACTCCCCCGTCGGCGCGAAAATCCGACGGCGCGGCCCCTCAAAGGTACCGCGCCGACTTTTACACCCTCGAGCCGACGGATCGGACCGCCGGGGAGCCCACCAGGCCCCCGAGCGGCTCGAGCCCGGCGCTGTTTGGAAAGACGCTCGTCGAGAGCACAGCATCGGGCAGGCCGATATGCGCACCGAGCAAGGCCTTGAACACCCGGCGCTGATCGGTCGTCGCGTGGATGTCTCGATTCTCGTAGAGCTGTGACGGTCGCATCCCGGGCCAGTCGCCCCCCACCCGTCCACCGTTGACGGCACCGCCGAACAGGAACATCGCCCCGCCGGTGCCATGGTCCGTGCCGTTCGTGCCGTTGATCCGCGCAGTGCGCCCGAACTCGGTCACCACCACGGCGGCGGTACGCCGCCAGACCGGCGCCGACGCGTCGTGAAAAGCCTGGACTGCCTGATCGAGTTCGGCGAGTTTGCGCGCCAGAATCGGCGCCTGGTTGGCGTGTGTGTCCCAGCCATAATCCTCGACGAAGCACAGCCGCGGACCGCCAGGACGCGCCATGAACGATCCGGCGGCCCGCATCATCACCGCGAACCGCTCCTCGACGGCCTTCGGTCCGACCGGACGCATCCCGGCCTTCATTTGCTGGTCGATGCTCGCATCGGCGTGCTGTTGGGCAACGGCGTCGGCGAACGCCATGGCCATGCGTGGATCCTCCGCATACAAGCCCTCGAGCCGCTGCAATAGAATCGGGTTCACCCGCATCGGCAACGGTGGCGTCCAGCTGTCGATTTTCGACGTCCCGCGCATGATCAGCGGCGTCACACTGGTCACGGACATCCCATGCTGATGCAGGGCACCGGCCGCGCGATTCAGCCAGCCGGTTTCGGCGCCGTTCGGCGTGTCTGTGCCATTCTCGACGCAATCCTGGGCCTCGAAGTGCGACCTTCCCCAGTAAGGCGGCGCCGCCGCCACGATCGGCAGGCAGTAACCCTGCGCATACAGTCGCGCGAGAAAGCCAAGCGCGGGGTGCAGCGCAAAGTTCGCATCGAGCTTCAACGCCGCGGCATCATCGGAGGTCGGACCGGCCGGCGAGAGGGCGAGCGGACCGCGCAACGCCGCGTACCCAGGATCGCCATAAGGCGGCACCGCGTGCAAGCCGTCGAGGCCACCACGCAACATGACGACCAGCAAACGCGTGTCGCCGCCCGTGGCCGCGCTGCTCAGCGACGGCCAGAGACTTAAGGTCGAAGCACCGGCACCGAGACCCAGAAGGGTGAGGAAATCGCGGCGGCTGCTCATCAGACTCTCCATTGGAATTCGGGGCTGGCGAAGAGGATCGCGACGGCCTGTTGGCGCGCCTCGGCGCGGGCGATGGCGGTCAGGGTTGCCGGACGAAGTTGCGGCCCAAGCAGTTCGCGCGCGAAGCGATGCGGATCGAGGTTCGCACGCGGAACGCGCGCCGCCAGCGCTTCGGCGGTTTGCACCCGCTTCCAGATGGCGTCCGGGGCGATCCAATCGGCGGCGAGATCGCTGAACCCGGCCGGTGAGCGCGGCATGAACGTCGGTTGGCCAAGGCGTGCGATCAGTCCTTCCAAGAGCTGTGGAGCATCGCCGATGTGGATCGAGCCGCCGCGCAAGCCGGCGACGACGTAGTCCTGCGGTGTGCGAAACTTCATCGCGGCCTCACCCCAGGACTGCGGGGCGCGCACCATTTCGGCGTATACCGCGGCGAGGTCGCCATCTTCGCGCAGATAGACCGAGGCAAGCCGGTCGACGAGCTCAGGCGGCGGCTGGTCGGCGACGAACTGTCGCGCCAACTCGAACGACAAGTGCCGGGCCGTCGCCGGATGAGCGGCAAGATCGGCGAGAATCGCGCGCGCCTGACCGAAACCGGTGTTCGGGTAGCTTTTTCCGAGCACCACGCGCGTACCGGGCTCATGCGCCCCCGCTCGGTAGAAAAATGCCGAGCGGAGCCCTTCGCGCTGGATCTGTTTCGGAAACGGCAGACTCCAGCCGCTCAGCGCACGCGCGAACTCGGTCACATCGGCCTGGGTATAGCCGGCACCGACACCGAGTGTGTGCAATTCCATGATCTCGCGGGCGAGATTCTCGTTGATGCCGAGCTGCCGCGCGGGCTGATGTTCACGCCGGGCGACACGCGCCAGGCGCCGGTCGACACGCATCGCAAAGATCGAGTCCGGACCGACAGACTGTACTTGATCCAGGTAGCGCAACATCGCCGGATGGGTTTCGACCGCGAGCAGCAGGTCGAAAAAGCGGCCCATGACGTGCGGTCGGATCGCCTCGCGTTCGAGCGGTGCCGCATACAGGTGCGCTGGGCCCTTGTCGACGGAGACCGCGAAATGGTTCGACCAGAAGCGCACCAGACGCTCGGCAAACGGCGTCTCGGTGCCGGCGGCGATCCGCCAGCGCGCGAGCGACTCGCGCTTCAAATCCTCCCCGAACTCCTCCCGGTAGAGTTGCGCCAGCGGGTTCGCGGACTTGTCGGTGGTCCCGTGTTTGCGCAGTTCCCGCCGCTTGCGATTCAGATCGATCTCAGCGCGCAGGTAGTCGATGCTCGTCGGCAGCCCGGCAAGCCACTGCGCGCCGTCCAGTGGTTGGTGCAACTGGTCGAGCAACCAGGCATGCGGATTGTTCTCGATGCGCGCAAGCTCACCGGGCCGCGCGCCCAATCCAAAGCGGTTGGCGGCACTCGCCGCGGCGCCAAATCGCGCGCTGTGCATGGGGGTCACTCCTCTCGTTCACCGTGTGCCGACCTGCTCTGCAACGCACCGCCAGCCACCGGGTTGACCCGGTCGGCGGCACCGAGGCCGGAATCTGCGATAAAATCTCCCGAGCGCCGGCACCGGCCGCCGAAACAGTCGACAACTCGAGGAGTCATCCCATGGGTGGATTTTCCCGCGCAGGCGGCGTACTGGCAGGCCTAACGATGGGCCTGCTGCTCACGGTCGCGACGAACGCCGGCGCCCAACAACTCGAACGGATCAGTGTCGCCGGCGAACACGCCATCTTGCAAACCCCCGGACTGCAAACGACCGGGGCGTCGCACCCTCGGCTGACGATCGTCGAGTACTTCGACTACAACTGCCCCTTTTGCCGACGCCTGGCGCCGACCTTGCGGGCCGTGCTTGCTCAGGATCACTCCCTCGCGCTGGTGTACAAGGACTGGCCGGTGCTCGGCGAAGCCTCCGTGTACGCGGCCCACTGCGCGCTCGCCGCGGCTTATCAAGGCAAATACCTGCAAGCCCATGACGCGCTGCTCGCCGGACCGCGCCTGACGAGCGATGCGCTGGTCGATACGGTGCTGCGCCGGGCCGGAATCGACGTACCGAGGATGCTGTCGGATTTGCACCAGCATGCCGCGGCCATCGCCGCGGTGCTGCAGCGCAATGACCACGAAGCTCGTGCGCTCGAATTGCAGGGCACGCCCGGTCTTTTGGTCGGACGGACACTCGTTCCCGGTGTCATCGGCAAGGCGGACCTTCAGAAGTTGATCGCCGACACCCACGGCTGAGCTGCGGCGACGCCGGCAGAGGCTAGACTGCCGGCGTCTTCGCCCGTTGGCGTGAGGAAAGGCTGCGCAGCGTGGCGATCGTGATCGACCCCAGGGTCGCACGCACGCTGTCGTCGATCTCGCCAAGCACCAGTCCGAGCGCGGCCGCTTCGGCGGTCCGCCGGCCCGGCCTGCCGGCCTCGGGGTCGATCGGCAAGCGCGGCTCGAACAAATCGATGATGTCGAGCAAGGTGATGCGGCGCGCGTTGCCACAGAACTGAAAGCCGCCGCCCGCGCCGCGAACCGAGCGCACGAGGCCGGCGCGGCCCAGAACGTTCATGACCTTCGCCAGATGGTTGCTCGATATGCCGTATTTGGCGCCAATGTCCGCAACCGTCATTTGTCGACCCGGTTCGGCGACCAATTCCAGGATCGAAAATATCGCAAGCTGGCTGGCGACTTGCAGCTTCATGGGCATGCGCTCATTCGAGGTCCTTTTCGAGCTGGATGTAAGGTCCGGCCATCATTCCCTCGCCGCGGAAGAAGCGCATCGGCAGCAAATTGTCGCGTGCGACCATGGTGCGCATCTTGCGGATGCCCGCGGCACGAAATTGCGCGCCGATCGCCGCAAGCAACGTTTCACCGACGCCGCGCAAGCGCCAACCGGAGGCGACGGACAACGCGTACACCCAGCCGCACGGCGCCGAACCGAACTCCCAGGCGCGGATCTCGCCGACGATGAAGCCGACGACGCGGCCCGGTTCCTCGGCGGCAACGGCAACCAGGAACAACCCGCCTGCGACGGCCGCGGAGCGCCTTTGGCGGCTGTGCAGCTCGAGCCAGTGCTCGAGCTTGGGCAAGCCGGTGATCTCGGCATCGATCGCGCTCACGGCGGCGACATCCGCGCGCCGCGCCGGGCGCACCACGATCGCAGCGTCATGTCGCTCGCTCGAATCGGCGTCTGCCGACGGCCGGAAAGTTGCTCGACCGGGACGTTTTGCCGCGTTGGACATTCGTTTCATGATACCTCGCTCACCGCCCCGCCACTCTGCCACGTCGGCGCAGATCCGGCGGCAGGTATCGGTGGACGTTAAATACGTATTTTGGTACGATAATACCCGAGCCAGTTGGGGCGGGCCAACGATATTTCGACGAGGCGCAGCGCATGCTCGACGATGGGCGGTCGACTCGAGGCAAACGCATCCTGCGGGTGCGACTCAATGGCCTATGGCGCGAAGACGCCGTGGCGGACAACCAACTGCTCGTCGATTACCTGCGCGAAAGCGTGGGCTTGACCGGCACCAAGACCGGCTGTGATGGCGGCGAGTGCGGCGCATGCACCGTGCTCCTCGACGATCAGGCCATACCGGCGTGCCTTACACTGGCGGTTCGATGCGAAGGGCGCTCGATCGAAACGATCGAGGGACTCGCGGCCGGCGGCCGCCTGAATCGGCTGCAGCGGGCCTTTCACGAGCATCTCGGCACACAATGCGGCTTCTGCACGCCCGGCATGATCATGGCCGCCGAGGCGCTGTTGCGCCGCCAGCCGGCGCCCAGCGATCAACAGATTCGCGAGGCCTTGGCGGGCAATCTGTGTCGCTGCACCGGCTACGTGAAAATCCTCGAGTCGGTCCGCGCAGCGGCCGCCGATGCATAACGCCCCCCCGGGACGGCGTCGGCCGACCCCCGCGGCCGGCGTGCCGCTGATCGACGGCATCGACAAGGTCACGGGACGCGCACGCTACACCGCCGATCTCGAACATCGCGGCGCGCTCGTCGGGCGCATTCTGCGCAGTCCGGTCGGCCACGGCGAAATTCTACGCCTCGACGTCACGCGCGCACGACGCCTCGAGGGCGTCGTCGCGGTCGTGACCGGCGAGGACTGCCGCCACACATACGGCGTGCTGCCCGTGGCGATGAACGAATATCCCCTCGCGCGCGGCAAGGTCCGCTACCGTGGCGAACCGGTGGCGGCCGTCGCCGCGATCGACGCCGAGACCGCGGCTCGAGCGCTCGCACTGATCGAGCTCGAGGTGCGCGAACTACCCGCACACTACGACACCGCGAGCGCCCGGGCGCCCGGCGCCGTGCTCCTGCACGAGGACAGGCCGGGCAACATCGAGCGCGCCGTCCATCACGTGTTCGGCGACCCGGCCGCCGGCTTCGCGACGGCCGATCTGGTGCGCGAAGCGTGCATCGACTGCGCCGAGGTCAACCACGCGCAGATCGAACCGCACGCGGCCCTTGCGGAGTACGACCCACAGACCGCGCGGCTGACGATGCAGAGCGTCTCGCAGGTCACCTTCTATCTTCACTTGATGCTCGCGCGCTGCCTGCAGATGGAGGAATCGCGGATTCGCGTGATCAAGCCCTTCGTCGGCGGCGGCTTCGGCGCCCGCGTCGAGGCGCTGAACTTCGAGATCGTCACGGCCATGCTCGCGCGCGCGGCCGAAGGTCGCGTGCTCATGGAACTGACGCGTGAAGAAACCTTCATCACGCACCGCGCACGACCGCAGACCAGCGTGCGCATCAAGCTCGGCCTCACCCGCGACGGTCGCCTGACGGCGTGCGAGTGCGAGGTGGTACAACGCGGGGGCGCCTATGCGGGCTACGGCATCATCACGATACTCTACGCCGGCGCACTGCTGCACGGGCTGTACGACATCCCGGCGGTCAAGTACGACGGCTACCGCGTCTATACGAACCTGCCGCCCTGCGGTGCGATGCGCGGCCATGGAAGCGTCGACACGCGACATGCCTTCGAGGTGCTGCTCGACCGGATGGCGCGCGAACTCGGTCTGGATCCCTTCGCGGTTCGACGGCGCAATTTGCTGGTTGCGCCGACACGCACGCTGAACGAACTCGCCGTCAACAGCTACGGGCTCGCCGACTGTCTGGACCGGGTCGAGGAGGCCAGTGGCTGGCGAGGGCGCCGCGGCCATCTGCCGCGCGGCAAGGGTCTCGGCATGGCCTGTTCGCACTACGTGAGCGGTGCGGCCAAACCGATCCATTGGACCGGCGAGCCACACGCGGTCGTGAACCTGAAGCTCGACTGGGATGGTTCGGTCACCGCCCTGACCGGTGCCGCCGACATCGGCCAGGGCTCCTCGACGATGGTGGCGATCGCGGTGGCCGAGACGCTCGGGGTGCCGATCGAGCGGATCCGCGTGGTCGCCGGCGACAGTGCCACCACCCCCAAGGACAACGGCGCCTACTCCTCGCGTATTACGTTCATGGTGGGCAACGCGGCGATCGACGCCGCGCGACGACTGAAGAAACTTTTGATCGCCGCGGCGGCGCACAAGCTCGGCGAGGATCCCGAAAACCTCGACTGCCTCGGGGGCCTGTTCGGCTCGACGCGCGCAACCCAGACCACGCTCAGCTTCGCCGACGCCGCCAAGGCCGCCCTCGTGAACGAAGGCACGCTGACCGTGAAGGGCACCTTCACCTGTCCGCCGGAGGCGCAAGGCGGCAAACACAAGGGCGGCGCGGTCGGTTCGACCATGGGTTTCAGTTACGGCGCCCAGGTGGTCGAGGTGAGCGTCGATGAGGCCACCGGGCGGATCGTGGTGGAGCGGGTATGGATCGCGCTCGACTGCGGCTTTGCGATCAATCCTCTCGCGGTGCGGGGCCAGATCGAGGGCTCGGTCTGGATGGGCATGGGCCAGGCGCTCATGGAGGAGACGCGCTACCTCGACGGCATGCCGGCGCACGCGAGCCTGCTCGAATACCACGTGCCGACGAGCGTCGATTCGCCGCCGATCGAGGCCTACATTGTCGAGAGCATCGATCCGAATGGACCCTTTGGCGCCAAGGAGACCAGTGAGGGCGCACTCGCCGGCTTCGCCCCGGCGCTCATCGCCGCGGTCGCCGACGCGCTCGACGTCGATCTCGATCAGTTACCGGCGACACCCGACCGGGTGATGGACGCACTTGTCGCGCGGCGCCGCCGGCAACGGCTCCAGCACCAGCCCGCGGGTGATGCGAAATGACGGCGCCATTGCCACCCTTTCGCGTGCTGCGGCCACAAGCGATCGAAGCGGCGGTCGCCGCCGGCGCCGCACCCGGGGGAGCCCGTTATCTCGCCGGCGGCACCGATCTGCTCGTCAATCTACGCCGGGGCCTGCTCGCACCGGCGGTATTGATCGACCTCGGTGGCATCGCCGAATTCGCCGATATTCGCTGCACCGACCAGCGCACCCGCATCGGCTCGGGCGTCACCCTCGCGCGGCTCGCGACCGACCCCGCCGTGGGTGCACGACATCCGGCACTGCGCGCCGCCGCCGTCGCCGTCGCCGCCCCGGGACATCGCAACCTGGCGACGATCGGCGGCAACCTCTGCGCCGATACGCGCTGCATCTACTACAATCAAAGCGAGTGGTGGCGCCGCGCCAACGGCATCTGCTTGAAGAGCGGCGGCGAGATCTGCCACGTGGCGCCCGAAGGCAAGCGTTGCCATGCGGCTTTCAGCGGCGATCTGGCGCCGGCGCTGATCGCGCTCGATGCCGTCGCCGAGATCGCGGGACCTGGGGGCCGGCGGCGCATAGCTTGCGCCGATTTGTATGCCGAGGACGGCCGCGCCCACCTGCAGCTCGGCGGCGCCGATCTGATCACCGCCATCGAGTTGCCGGCGGAGCCTGTGCGCTCCGGCTATCTCAAGGAGCGCGTGCGTCAAGCATTCGACTTCCCGCTCGCCGGCGTCGCCGTCGCACTCGCGACCGAGACCGGCCGCCTGTCGATGCTGCGGGTCGCGATCACCGGTACGAACTCGCGGCCGTTCCTCGTCGAAAACACCGCCGCGCTGCTCGGACGGGCGGTGGACGAGGAACTCCTTGGGCAACTCGACAAGCTCGTTCAAAAACAGGTGCGGCCGATGCGCACCACGCTGACGCCCGCCGGCTACCGGAGGATCGTCGCGGCGGCCCTCGCACGGCGCCTGCTCGCATCCCTCGGCGCGTCGGCGGCCGCGTCGGTTGCCTGAGACGGGCGGTGCAGTGAGCAGCCGGATCGCCCAGACACTGCGCGAGGAACACGCCGCCACCGCGCTTTTATTCGGCCGCCTCGAGTCATTGGTCGCAAGCTTCACGCGCCGATGTCCCGATTGCGCGAGTCCCGAGGTGGCGGATCTGTTGCGGCGCCTGCCGTCGGCGATCGACGGCGAACTGCTGCGGCATTTCGACTTCGAGGACAAGCCCCTGTTCGAGGAACTCGCGGCCATGGGGGAAACCCAGGTCGCGGCGCAGCTGAGCGCCGAACACGAACTCATGCGGCCGCTCGCGCGACGCCTCGCGCAACTGGCCGCACTGGCGTTTGCGAATGCCTTCACCGAGGCATCGTGGCGTGATTTTCGAGCCGTTTCGAACGAGCTTTGCGCCCTGCTGCGCACGCATATCGAAATCGAGGAGCAAATGCTCATGCCGCTGCTCGATGAGACCCTCGACGCCGTGGCAGACGCGCGGCTTTATCATGCCTACGCCGGCAACCTCTGAGGCGCGGCTCAGGCGTGCAGCTGCCGGTACTTCTCCATCAATTCATCCTGGGTCTCGGCGAAGTCCGGATTCTGGACG
>JABEVI010000317.1 GCA_013044085.1 Steroidobacteraceae bacterium | reverse complement strand
CACATTGACGCACCTGCAACGCCTCGAGGCAGAAAGCATCCACATCATGCGCGAGGTCGTCGCCGAGACCGACCGACCCGTGATGCTCTATTCCATCGGCAAGGACAGTGCGGTGATGCTGCACGTCGCCAGAAAGGCCTTCCATCCGGCGCCACTGCCATTCCCGCTGCTGCATGTCGACACCACCTGGAAGTTCCGGGAAATGTACGCGGCGCGTGAACGTCTGGCCGCCGAGCCGGACATCGATCTGCGCGTGTATCGCAATCCGGAGGCCGTCGAACTTGGCATCAATCCGTTCACGCACGGCTCCGCGGTGCACACCGACGTCTGGAAAACGCAGGGGCTGAAGAAGGCATTGGATCAATTCGGTTTCGATGCCGCCTTCGGCGGCGCCCGCCGAGATGAGGAAAAATCGCGCGCCAAGGAGCGGGTGTTTTCCTTTCGTACGGCCCAGCACCATTGGGATCCGAAAAATCAGCGGCCCGAGCTGTGGAATCTGTATAACGCGCGTAAACACAAGGGTGAGTCGATCCGTGTCTTCCCGCTGTCGAACTGGACCGAACTCGACATCTGGCAATACCTGCACCTGGAGAACATCCCGATCGTCTCCCTGTATTACGCCAAGGAGCGGCCGGTCGTCGAGCGCGACGGCGCCCTGATCATGGTCGACGACGAACGCATGCCTCTCGCGCCCGGGGAGCGGCCCGTCTTGAAGCGGGTGCGCTTTCGCACCCTGGGCTGTTACCCGTTGACCGGGGCGGTGGAGAGCTCGGCCGACACTCTGCCGGCGATCATTCGGGAGATGCTGCTCTCGCGCACGTCCGAGCGACAAGGCCGCGTGATCGATCGCGACAGCACGGCATCCATGGAAAAAAAGAAGCAGGAGGGCTATTTTTGATGAACGGCGCCCAGGAATCGGTTCCGCAGGACATACGCGAATACCTGGACGCGCAGCGACACAAGCGTCTGCTGCGGTTCATCACATGCGGCAGCGTGGACGACGGCAAGAGTTCATTGATCGGCAGGCTGCTCTTCGAGGCGAAGACGCTTCTCGAGGATCAGCTGGCGACCCTCGAGGATGAGTCGCGACGCCTCGGCACGACCGGTGGCGATCTGGATTTCGCGCTCTTGCTCGACGGCCTGTCGGCCGAGCGTGAACAGGGCATCACGATCGACGTGGCCTACCGTTTCTTCGCGACCGAAAGGCGCAAATTCATCGTCGCCGATACGCCCGGGCATGAACAGTACACACGCAACATGGTCACCGGCGCGTCCACGGCGGATGCGGCGGTGATTCTCATCGATGCGCGCAAGGGCGTGCTGACGCAAACCCGCCGGCACAGTTTCATCGTCTCCCTTCTCGGCATCCGCCACGTCGCGCTGGCGATCAACAAGATGGATCTGGTCGCCTACTCCGAGGAGCGATACGAGGAGATTCGGCGCGAGTATGCGGCGTTCGCTGAGCTGATCGGTCTCGCCGAGATCGCGTATTTGCCGATCTCGGCGGTCAAGGGGGACAACGTCACGCTCGCGAGCGCGCGGATGCCTTGGTTTAAAGGCCCGACCTTGCTCGAATTTCTCGAGACCGTGGAGCTCGACGAGGATCGAATGCAACGGGCGCCGATGCGGATGCCGGTGCAGTGGGTCAACCGGCCAAACCAGGATTTTCGGGGATTCACCGGCCTGCTCGCCAGCGGCATCCTGCGGTGCGGCGATGCCGTGCGCGTCGGGCCGGGCGGCACCCAGAGCGCCGTGACCCGCATCGTCACGCGCGATGGCGATCTGGATGTGGCGGTCGCCGGCCAGTCGGTCACCGTCTGCCTGCGCGAGGAGATCGACGTCAGTCGCGGCGACGTCCTCTCGCATCCGGAATCTGCACCGCTCGCGGCCGACGAGTTCGAGGCCACCGTCGTCTGGATGCACGACCAGCCGATGCTGCGCGGCCGGTCCTATCTGATGAAGATCGGCGCGAAGACCGTGGTCGCGACGGTCATGCCGCTGAAGTACAAGATCGACGTCAACACCCTGGATCGGCTCGCGGCGACGCGGCTCGACTTGAACGAGATCGGTGTTTGCGATCTGGAACTGGACCGTGCAATCGCCTTCGACCCGTACGAGGAAAACCGTGGGACCGGGGCCTTCATCCTGATCGACCGGATGACCAACTTCACGGTCGGTGCCGGGATGTTGCGGTTCGCGCTTCGACGCTCGCAGAACGTGCATTGGCAGGCCGTCGACGTCGACAAGGCGGCGCGCGGCCGGTTGAACGGACACCGCGCCTGCGTGCTGTGGTTCACGGGACTGTCGGGCGCCGGCAAGTCGACGATCGCGAACCTGCTGGAGAAACGCCTGCACGCGCTCGGACAGCACACCTATCTGCTGGACGGCGACAATGTCCGTCACGGATTGAACAAGGATCTTGGGTTCACGGACACCGATCGCGTGGAGAATATCCGCCGGGTCGCCGAGGTGGCCCGATTGATGGTCGACGCCGGGCTCATCGTTTTGGTGTCGTTCATCTCCCCGTTTCGCAACGAGCGGCGCATGGCGCGTTCCCTGGTCGGCGACGGGGAGTTCCTCGAGGTGTTCATCGATACGCCTCTAACGCTCGCCGAGGGCCGTGACGTGAAAGGGCTGTACAAGAAGGCGCGGCAGGGAGCGCTGAAGAATTTCACGGGCATCGACTCGCCCTACGAGACGCCTGAGAATCCGGAGATCCGGATCGACACGACCGCGGTCAGCGCCGAGGAGGCGGCCATCGGCATACTTCGGGAGCTGCAAGCCAGGGGT
>JABEVI010000316.1 GCA_013044085.1 Steroidobacteraceae bacterium | reverse complement strand
CGAGCGCAAGGCACAGGGTGGATCCGGCGACGGAAGCCATGATTTTCCATGGAATCACCCTATAAAAGGCACCGGGCCCGATCCGTGGAATGAAGCGCCCCGCCGGTGATTGCGGTTCGACGGCCAGGAGCAACGCGATTGCCGTGCAAATCGAGACAGTCATCGACATGACGACACCGGCGCGCCGATAAGTTGTCGCCAGCGGGCGCGGCCACGCGTATTCCTCATAGGTCTCGGTTCGGATTTCGGCGAAGCCCTGGGGTAAATTGATCGCGAATTCGTGCGGTGGCGCGTACTGGCAGGCCTGATAACAGTTGCGGCAGTTGTGGCAGAGATTGGCCAGGTAACCGAGGTCGGCATCGGAGAAGGTGCGTCGTAATGCCGCCACTTGAAACACCGCGCAATAGCCGCTGCAAAAGCGGCATGAATTGCAGACTTCCATGGCACGGCGTGTCGCCCGAATGGCTTCAGTAGCCCGCATATCGCGCCGCCTCTCGACCCGCAATCCGTCCGAAGACGGTGCCGATCGTCATGCCGATTCCAGCGAGGTATCCCTGGCCGATGACGTTGGCGGCCATGATCGAACCGCTCGCGAAGACGTTCGCCGCGGGTCGACCGTCTGTCATCAGCACCCGCGCCCGCTCGTCGACTTTGACGCCAAGATAGCTGAACGTGACGCCGGGTCTTAGCGGATAGCCGGTGAATGGCGGTGTGTCGATTCGCAGTGCCCAGCGTGTTTTTGGCGGCGTGATGCCCTCGGTCCGGCAAGCGCTGGGTGCGGCGCCGCCGGCCAGGACTGGGCCTGCCGCCTGGTTGAATGTGCGTACGGTCTCTACCAGTGTGTCAGCATCGACCGCAAATCGTCGGGCGAGCTCGGCAATGGTCCGCGCCTGGATCGGCGGGTATATCGATGGGCGGAATAGCCCGGCAGCCTTTGCATCGGAAACTGCATAGGCAACCTGACCGGGGCTCCGCGCCACCAGTTGGCCCCAGAGGGAGTATCGGCTGGGTCCGATGTTCGCGCCTTCGTCATAAAATCGCCTGCCATTTCGATCGACGACAATGCCGAAGGGCATGCACCCGACGCGTGTGACGATGCCGCCGTCATATTTCGGCGCGCGTCCGTCGACAGCGACCATGTGACACGTCGCCGGGTTGCCAATCGACGCGGCCCCTTGATCAAGCAAATTGGCGAGCACGCGCCCGTTCGCATAAACGGTACCGCGTATCGAGAAATGATCGGCCGCTTCTCCCCAGTATCGCTTGAGCCAGCCGACGTTCGCCTGAAAACTGCCGGATGCAACGACCACGGTTTTCGCGCGCACGGTTTGGGCGTGACCGTGTGTTGAAACGGTGATTTCGCGCGCAACGTGGTCCTTGATCCGTAAAGACAGGGCTTCGGTACCATACAGAATGCCAATGCCGAGCCGCTGCGCTGTCCGGTAATAGGCATTCAGCAGCGCTTTGCCTCCACCGAGAAGAAATGCCGTCTTCCGTGAGGCGGTAAGCACGCCGCTCTGCGGGCGTTCGAACCGAGCCCCGCAATCGGTCATCCAAGGAATCACCCGGGCCGACTCGGTGATCAAGACGCGTGCGATGCCCTCGTCGACGTTGCCGCCCCTCACTTGGGCCAGATCATTCCAATACTCGTTCCGTCGATAGACTGCGTGCAAATATTCGCTCGGAGCATCGTGCATGACGCGAAAGTTGCGGGCGTGCCGGCTATTGCCGCCCCTCAGGGACCTGGGCGCTTGCTCCAATACGAGCACCGAGGCGCCCGCCTGGCGCGCCGCAATCGCCGCACACAGTCCCGCGTTTCCCCCGCCGAGTATCAGGACATCGTAGATTCTCAATGGATCAAGCGCGGCAAGCGGCGGCGACAGCGGCATCGGCGGGTTGCACATGCCGCCCACGGCCTGCGTTCAGACGCGATCGAAAAGCGGGTCCGAGTCCCCACGAGCATGCCACTGGTCGATCCAGACGACGTCGCTCAGCGGGATGCGAGGCAGCCAGCCGGCGGCCTGTAATTCCGGCTTCTGGAGGAAGTGAGACACGTAACCCACGCAGAGGTAGGCAATCGGTTGTATGGACGGTGGGATTCCAAGGGCTTCGCGCACGTCGTCGTGCCGCATAATGCTTACCCAGCCGAGGCCGATGTTTTCCGCCCTGGCCGACAGCCACAGATTCTGCACCGCGCAGACCGCGCTGTAGAGATCCATTTCAGGCTGATGGGTGCGGCCAATCACCACGGGACCGGATCGGCTTCGGTCGCAGGTGACGCAAATGCCGATGGGCGCATCGACGATACCCTCCAGCTTGAGGTTGCGGTAGGTTCGCTGCTGCTCGTTTTCGAACATTTCAGCCGCCTCGAGGTGGGCGTGCTGAAAGGCATCGCGAATCCTCTTCTTGATCTCAGCGCTTCTGACGACGATGAAATCCCACGGCTGCATGAAGCCGACGGATGGCGCATGGTGCGCGGCACGAAGCAGTCGGGCGAGGACATCGTCGGGAATCGGATCGGGCAAAAACTGGCCGCGAACGTCGCGGCGGTTGTAGATGCATTTGTAGACGGCATCCCGCTCGCCCGCCGAAAATTCGGCGTCCGTCTGCGGATGATTGGTTTCCATGGTGTCCCCTTTCATAGACAAGCACGAACCCCGCCTTCCACGGCGGCGTTCAATGGCTCTTCAGGCCGGTCTTCTGACTGAGGTTCACCCCGACCGGACGTCTTCCCAGCGCAGGCCAGTGACGTATGTCCGGACGGTCCCCATTACAGCGTTGGGTACGTAGCGGATTCTCACCGCTTTCCCGATTCTCCCGCAGCTAGGCTGCGGGCACCTGAAGCATTCTCAGTCTAATACGAACACAGGCCTTCATTCCATCAAGCGATCTGCAATCGGTAGACCGCGCCGAACGGAATGGGCGTTGCAATCGGGACGGCCTCGCCCGAGGGCGCCGTCGGAGACAATGCGACACGAATCACCCCGGCGTGCGTCACCGCGATCACCGTCTGCGCGGTGCCGTGCTGCACGCGCGTCAGCCAGCGATGCCAGCGCGAGGCGACCATGGCCGCCGACTCGCCGCCGCCAGGCCGATAACCCCAGATGTCTCGTGTCCACGCGTCGATCGCGTCCCTTGGCACCTCATCCCAGGGCAGTCCTTCCCAAGCTCCGAAATCGATCTCGACCAGATCCTCATCGACGATCGGTTCTCGGGGTGCCGCGATGCGCCGAGCCAGTCCCATGCATCGAGTGAGCGGGCTGCAATGGATCTCGGCGTCCGCCAACGTCCGCGCGGATAGGCTCGCGGCTATCGAGGGTAAGGCGCGGGCAATGGCTGCCTCCTCGACGCGCATGTCGGTACGTCCGTAGCACCGGCCGTCGACACCGATCGGTTCCGGGTGACGGATGAGGTAGAGCTGCATCAGCGTACCGCCGTGAACGCAGCCAGGGCGGTCAGCAGGAAGCTCAGTTCGGCAAGCTGTTGAGTGGCGCCGAGGCAGTCGCCGGTATAGCCGCCGATGCGTGACTTGAAGTAACTCGCGGCGAGGATCGTGCTCGCCGAGGCGAATGCGAGCGCCAGGGTCAGCGCCCGAAGCACGGGAAGAGTCGGCGAAGGACTGGCCATCCACGCCGCCGGCACGAGCGCGACCGCGCCCAGCACACCGCTCAACAGCCAATTCCCGGTGCTCAGGCTGTTCGCCAGCGGCTTGGACTTGGCATCGGCGTCCGCTCGCACATACGGCAATCGCCATATCAGCCCGGTCGTGCACCAGCGACTCACCATGCTGGCGCTGATGACCGTCAACGCCAACGCGGAACGGGGCATCGACGCCAGCACGGTCCACTTCAAACCGAGCATCACGGCGATGCCGATGGCTCCGTAGGCGCCGATTCGCGAGTCCTTCATGATCGCGAGCACGCCATCGCGCGTCGCTGCGCCCCCGAAGCCGTCGCAGACGTCCGCGAAACCGTCTTCGTGCAGGGCGCCGGTGACGATCAACGAGGCGGCAATCATCAGGCCGGCCGCGACGGCGGGCGCAAAGCACGCCGAGCTTAGCCACCACACGCCGACCGTGATCGAACCGACCAACACGCCCACCACGGGGAAATAGCGCGCCGATCGAGACAACCAATCCTCCTCGAATCGATCGAGGCGCGGCACCGGCAAACGCGTCAGGAACTGAATCGCGACCAGAAATAGTACGAACTGGCGTTTCATCCCGACATCCGTGGTCTAGGCTTCCTTGTCGCTGACGCCCGCGCCCTCGAACGTCGCCATCTGAGTGAACAGCGCCACCGCCGCGCGCACGATCGGCAGCGCCAGTGCGGCGCCGGTGCCCTCGCCGAGCCGCATCCCGAGGTCGAGCAGTGGTCGAACCTGCAGATGCGCGAGCAATGCGCGATGCGCGTGTTCTTCGGAGCAGTGTCCGAACACGCAATATTCCAGCACGCCGGGGTCCAATTGCGCCGCCAGTGCCGTGGCGACACTCACGGTGAAGCCGTCGACGAGGATCAGCGAGCCGCGCGCGGCGCCCGCGAGCACCGCGCCGGTGAGCATCGCGATTTCGTAACCGCCGAATTCCGTGAGGAGTTCGACCGGGTCGGACGGCGCCGCGCGGCGCGCGAGGGCTTTGCCCAGTACCTCGCGCTTGCGCGCGAGACCGCGATCGTCGAGGCCGGTTCCACGGCCTACACAGTCGATCAGGTCCACACGGGTAAGGCCATGCATGAGGAGGGCGGAGGAGGCGGTGTTGCCGATGCCCATCTCGCCGAGAATGAGCACGTTGCTGTCGGCCGCCATGGTGCGCTCCACCGCATCCCGACCCCGGCGCAGCGCATCGGCGCATTCGGCGGGTGTCATCGCCGGTGCGTCGAGGAAGCTGCGCGTACCGCGGCGCACTTTCGCATCGATCAGGCGAGGGTGCGTGCCGCAGTCGCCGTCCACCCCGGCATCGACGATCCAAAGATCGACGTCGTGCAACTTCGAGAGAACGTTGATCGCCGCGCCCCCCGCGAGAAAGTTCGCGACCATTTGCACGGTCACCTCGCGTGGATAGGCGCTGACGCCATGGTCCGCGACGCCGTGATCGGCGGCGAATACGATGCCGACGGGCCGGCAGATGCGGATGTCGAGCGTCCGCTGGATCGCGCATATCTGCGCCGCGAGCGGCTCGAGCCTTCCCAGCGCGCCCCGAGGCTTCGTCAGCACGTCCAGGCGGCGGTAGGCCACGGCGCGTACCTGCTCGTCGACATGAACGGTTCTTGAAGCGGAATCAATCGCCATAAGCTTCTCCACAGTCACGGTTTTGATCACTCCGACGGTGTCTCGGGCTTGCGCAACAGATACGTATCCATGATCCAGCCGTGCCGCATGCGCGCCTGGGTTCGCAGCTCCTCGATTCTCCCGCCCACGTCGCCGAGCTTTCCGGCGACCAATATTTCATCGGGCGTGCCGAGGTAGGCGCCCCAGTAGATGTCGATATCCTCGTCGGCAAGCTCCTTGAAGGCGCACCCCCGGTCCAGCAGCACGACGACGCTTGCGCCGGGTCCGAATTCCTCCTCGTTGAGGCGCCGTCCGGTCGTCACGTGGATCGGCTCACCGATTTGATTCAGCGCGATCCGGTGACGGGCCGCGAGAGCCTGGATGCTGGTGATGCCAGGAATGACCTCGAGCTCAATTTGCAGTTCCGCACGCGCCGTCACTCTGTCGACGATCCGCAGGGTGCTGTCATAGAGGGACGGATCGCCCCAGACGAGAAATGCGCCGCATTCACCGTCGG
>JABEVI010000095.1 GCA_013044085.1 Steroidobacteraceae bacterium | reverse complement strand
TCCCGGCCGGGACCCTGGTCGGGGCGCCGAAAGTGCGCGCGATGCAGATCATCGATGAGCTCGAGCCGGTCGGACGCCAGCTGTACGGCGGCACGGTCGGCTATTTCGGCCGGCACGGCGACATGGATCAGGCGATCACGATTCGCACCCTGGTGTTCCGTGGCGATCGGTACAGTTATCAGGCCGGCGGCGGCATCGTCGCCGACAGCTCGGCGGGCGCCGAGTACGCCGAGCTGCTCGCCAAGAGCGCGGTGTTGCGCAGTGCGCTTGCGCTCGCCGCGGAGGGTTTGTAGAACATGCCGACGCCGAAGATCCTGCTGATCGACAACTACGATTCCTTCACCTACAACCTCGTCCAGGCGTTCCTCGTCCTCGGCGCCGAGGTCGACGTGCGCCGCAACGACGCGATCAGCGTCGCCGAAGCCCTCGCGATGGATCACTCGCATCTGGTGATCTCACCGGGTCCCGGTACGCCGCGCGATGCCGGGGTGTCGCTCGCGATGATCACGGCCTTTGCGGGGCGGCTGCCGATTTTCGGCGTCTGCCTCGGCCACCAAGCCCTCGTCGAGGCTTTCGGCGGCCGGGTCGTGCGTGCCGGCCGTCTGATGCACGGCAAGGTGTCGAGCGTCGCGCACGATGGGCGCGGCGTGTTCGCAGGAGTCGGCCAGGATTTTGCCGCCGGCCGCTATCATTCCTTGATTGCCGAGCCGCAGACACTACCGCCCGTGCTCGAGGTCAGCGCGCGCACCGCCGAGGGCGAAATCATGGGGGTGCGTCACAAACAGCTGCCCGTCGAGGGCGTGCAGTTCCATCCGGAGAGCGTGCTCACGCCCGAGGGGCCCGCGATGATGGCGAATTTCCTCAAGAGTTGAACGTGCCGAGCCCCCGCGAACTGCTCGAACGACTGCTGCGCGGCGCTCATCTCGCCGAGGACGAGGCGGCCGCGCTGCTCGCGACCCTGACCGCGGCGGACACGGCACCGGCGTTCGCCGGTGCCGTGCTCGCGGCGCTGCGCGCCAAGGGAACCACGGCGGCCGAGGTTCGCGGCTTCGCCGGCGCGATGCGCGCCTTGGCGCGCCGGCCGAACTGGCCCTCCCCGGTCGATGCGATCGACATCGTCGGCACCGGCGGCGATGCCTCGGGGAGCCTGAATTTGTCGACCGGCGCGGCGCTGCTGACCGCGGCCTGCGGCACGGCGGTCGTCAAACACGGCAATCGCTCCATCTCAAGCCGGTGCGGCAGCGCGGATCTCCTTGAAGCACTCGGGCTGCGTTTGCCGCTCGACGAAGATGCCGCCGCGCGTTGTCTGCAGGCGACTGGATTCACGTTCTTGTTCGCGCCTTACTATCATCCGGCGATGAAGGCGCTCGCGCCCGTGCGTGCCGCGCTCGGCGTGCGTACGGTGTTCAATCTGCTCGGACCGCTGACCAATCCTGCCGCGCCGCGGTTCCGGTTGATCGGCGCCTACGATGCCGCGAGCGCGCGGCTGATCGCCGAATCGATCGCCGGCATGGACATCGAACGTGCCTGGGTCGTGCATGGTGCCGCCGGTTGGGACGAGGCGACGCCGATCGGGCCCTTTCTCGCCCATGAGGTTGCGAACGGCGAGGTCGTCGATCGCCATCTGGACCCACGGAACTTCGGCATGCCGATTTGCCTGCCCGGTGATCTGGCCGGCGGTGACGCGCGTGCCAACGCCGCGGCGTTGTGCGCGGTTTTCGAGCGCAGCGATCGCGGCCCGCATCTGGCGGCGCTGACCTTGCAGTGCGGAATCGCCTTGCATGTCGCAGGGCGCGCCGAGACCGTCGCCTTGGGCATCGAGCGGGCGCGTGAGACGGTCGAGAGCGGCCGCGCCGGCGAATGGTTCGCGAATTTCCGGCGCGTGGCCGCAGCGCTCGTGGCCGCTCCGGCGGGATCGGCGTGACGGGCTTCCTGGAGGAGATGGCCACCGCGAGCGGCGCGCGCGTCGCCGCCGCGCGCGCGCGCGAATCCGCCGTGGCGCTCGAACGGCGGGCGCTCGCGACGCCGCCGGCGCCGCGGCTCGCGCTCCGCCCGCAGGGCCTGGACGTGATCGCCGAGATCAAGCTGCGCTCGCCCGCCGCCGGCGTGCTTGGAGACGCGGGTGGGGACTGGCTCGAGCGGGCGAAGCTGTACGCGCGTGCCGGCGCGGCGGCGGTGTCGGTGCTGACCGAGCCGACGCGCTTCGACGGCGCGCTCGAACATCTCGCCGCCGCCGCCGCCGCGCTGCGCGCGTTCGACGTGCCGGTCATGCGCAAGGACTTCCTGGTTGATCCCTACCAGGTGTTCGAGGCGCGCGCCAACGGTGCGGGCGGTGTGCTGTTGATTCTCAGAATGCTCTCCGCCATGCAGTACGGGGAGCTGATCGAGGCTGCCTGTGCGCAGGGCTTGTTCGTGCTGCTCGAGGCCTTCGACGCGCCGGAACTCGAGCTCGCGGGCGAACTCTCTCGCGCCCACGCCGCCCGCGGCACGCTGCTCGCCGGCTTGAACTGTCGCGACCTGCAGAGTCTCGCGGTCGTGCCCGAGCGCTTCGCGCAGCTGGCCCCGGTACTGCCCGCAGGCGTGACGACCGTTGCCGAGAGCGGCGTCGATACACCGGCGGACGCCTTGCGCTTGCAACGGCAGGGCTACCGCGTCGTCCTGGTCGGCTCGGCGCTGATGGCGTGCGCGGATCCGGCGGGCTGGATCGGCGAGGCGTTGCGTGCCTCGCGAACCGGCCGGACGCAAACCGGCTAGACTTGCTGCCATGTGGATCAAGATTTGCGGAATCACCAGTGCAGATGCCGTCGCCGCGGCCGCGGCCGCGGGCGTCGATGCCATCGGCTTCGTGTTTGCACCGAGCCCTCGTCAAGTCACGCCGGGGCAGGCGGCACAGCTCGCCGCGCTCGCACCGCCCGGCATGCTGCGCATCGCGGTGGCGCAGCACCCCTTGCAGATGAAGGTCGAGGAGATCTGCCGTACGTTGCGGCCGGATTATTTCCAGACCGATGTCGAGGATTTGCGCGAACTGCGCATCCCTGCCGGCATGAAGGTGCTGCCGGTGGTGCGTTTTGGACGCAAGACGCCCCATCCGCTGCCCCCCCGGATCCTCTTCGAGGGCCCGACGAGCGGCATCGGCGAGACCGCGGACTGGGGACGCGCCGCCGAACTCGCGCGCCAATCCGAGCTGATTCTCGCCGGCGGCCTGACAGCGCAGAGTGTCGGCGAGGCGATTCGTGTGGTCAGGCCATTCGGCGTCGACGTCAGCAGTGGCGTTGAGGAAGTGCCCGGCGTCAAGGACCCGCAGAAGATCGAGCAATTCGTCCGGGCGGTTCGTGAGGCCGCCGTGCATCTGGAGAGGGATTCATGAGTTCAAGAGCGCAGGCCGGCGCCAGCCTGGCCGACAGTCAACCGGATGCTCGCGGCCGGTATGGAGAGTTCGGGGGCCGTTACGTGCCGGAGACGCTGGTCGCGGCGCTCGATCGACTGCAGGCAGGGGTCGATCGGCACCTCGGTAGCGCGGATTTCCAGGCAGAGTACGCCCGGGAACTCGCCACCTGGGTCGGGCGGCCGACGGCGCTGTCGCACGCGCCCACCTTGAGCGAGCGCTGGGGCGCCGAAGTGTGGTTGAAGCGCGAAGACCTCGCGCATACCGGCGCGCACAAGATCAACAACGCGGTCGGGCAGACGCTGCTCGCCAAGCGTCTCGGCGCGAAGCGGATCATCGCCGAAACCGGTGCCGGCCAGCACGGTGTCGCGAGCGCGGCCGCCGCGGCCCGTCTGGGCATGCCGTGCGTGGTCTACATGGGCGCGGTCGACGTCGAGCGGCAGGCGCCGAACGTCGGCCGCATGAAACTTCTCGGCGCGACCGTCGTTCCGGTCACGAGCGGCGATGCGACCCTGCGCGCGGCGATCGACGAGGCGCTGCGCGAATGGGTCTCGGATCCGCAGAATACCTACTATTCGATCGGTTCCGCGGTGGGCCCGCATCCGTATCCTTATCTCGTGCGCGAACTGCAGTCGGTCATCGGGCGCGAGGCGCGCTCGCAGATGCTCGCGCTCGCCGGCGCGCTGCCGGACGTTGCGGTCGCCTGCGTCGGCGGCGGCTCGAATGCGATCGGCTTGTTTCATCCTTTCCTCGGCGATGCCGGCGTGCATCTGCTCGGCATCGAGGCCGGCGGTCGCGGTCCCGGGCTCGGCGATAATGCCGCTTCGCTCACCTTCGGCACGCCCGGCGTTCTGCAGGGCAGCTATACGCTGATCCTGCAGGACGAGCACGGTCAGGTGCGCGAAACGCATTCGGTTTCCGCCGGGCTCGACTATTCGGGGGTCGGCCCCGAGCACGCGCACCTGATGCGGAGCGGCCGCGTCGCCTACGAGGCGGCAACGGATGAGGAGTCGCTCGATGCGTTGAGCGAATGTGCGCGTTACGAGGGGATACTGCCCGCGATCGAAACCGCACACGCGTTTGCCGGCGCCCGCCGTTACGCCTCGGCGCACCCGGGCGCACGTATCTTGATTGGCTGTTCCGGGCGCGGCGACAAAGACATGCCGATATTACAACGCACCTTACTGAGGGATCTGTGTTGACGAGCGCACCTCGCGAGACGATTTCCACGGCGATTCGGGCCGCGCGGCGCGAGCAGCGTCCGGCCCTGATCGGCTTTCTGACGGCCGGCTTTCCACGGCGCAGCCGCTTTCGCGAGGACCTCGCCGCGGTCGCCGCCGCCTGCGACGTGGTCGAGATCGGCGTGCCGTTCACCGATCCGATGGCCGACGGCACGACCATTCAACGGGCGAGCTTCGCGGCGCTGGCCGAAGGGGTCAACTTGCCGTGGATTCTGGCCGAACTGAGTGCGGTCGCGCCGCACCTCGGCGCGCCGGTCCTGTTGATGAGCTATCTGAATCCGCTGCTCGCCTACGGCCTCGATCGTCTGCCGCGCGATGCGGCGGCGGCCGGGGTCGCCGGTTTCATCGTGCCGGACCTGCCGTTCGAGGAGAGCGGGGATCTTGCCGCGGCGCTCGATCGGGAGGGCCTCGCGCTCGTTCAAATGGTCACGCCGGTGACACCGCCGGCACGGCTTGCCGAACTGTGTGCCGCGGCCCAAGGATTCGTCTATGCGGTGACGATGACCGGCACGACCGGCAAGGCGGCCGAGATCCCCGCCGATGTACTCGACTACATGGACCGCGTCCGCAAGGTCTCCACGGTGCCCGTCTGCGCCGGCTTCGGCATTCGCTCTGCGGCACAGGTGGCGCGTTTCAGCGGCCATGTCGACGGTGTCGTCGTCGGCTCTGCGCTCGTCGAAGCCCTGGAGCGCGGTGAAAATCCGGGCGAATTCCTCGCCTCGCTGCGCCTCAGGGGATGACGCAAGGGGCGCCTTAGCGCGTCCGGGTCCAGCGCAGGCGCATGAAGATCGCCGCCGCCGCGCCGAGTTGCAGCCAACCGGCCCACGGATGCGCCGCACCGAGCGCGAGCCAGAGCAAACCGGAGAGCCACAGCACGCCGGCGAGCATCGTGGTGTCGCGACGCGCTTGCAGCCGCCGGATCTCGACGCGCAGTTCGGCGAGCTCCGTGCTCTGCACTCCCCAGCGCAATTGACCGTCGGCGGCGGCGCGCACGCCCGCCTTGAGGATCTTCGGCAGCTGTTTGAACGTCTCGATCGCATCGGGCAGCTGCGCGCGCGCGCCGCGCAGCAATGCCCGCGGACTCGCGCGGTCGCGCATCCAGCCGCGCAGGATCGGCTGGGCGGTCTTCCACAAATCGAGTTCCGGGTAGAGCTGGCGGCCGAGGCCCTCGATGTTCAGGAGCGTCTTCTGCAGCAGGATGAGCTGCGGCTGAATCTGCATGTCGAATCGGCGCGCGGTCTCGAAAAGGCGCAGCAGCACCTGCGCGAAGGAGATGTCCTTGAGCGGCTTGTTGAAGATCGGCTCGCAGACGGTGCGCACGGCCGACTCGAGCTCGCTCACCCGCGTACCGCTCGGCACCCAGCCGGACTCGACGTGCAGGGCTGCCACGCGCCCGTAGTCCCGCTCGAAAAACGCCATGAAATTCTCGGCCAGATAGTGCTGGTCGCGCGCCTCGAGCGTGCCGACGATCCCGAAGTCGACGGCGGCGTAGCGAGGATTCTGCGGATCATCGACCTGTACGAAGATGTTTCCCGGGTGCATGTCGGCGTGGAAGAAATTGTGGCGGAAGACCTGCGTGAAGAAAATCTCGACGCCGTTTTCGGCCAGCTTCGCGATGTTCGTGCCCCGGGCTCGCAGCTCGTCGATGCGGTTGACGATGATGCCGTGGATCCTTTCCATCACCATCACGTTCGGCCGGCAGTAATCCCAGTGCACCGAGGGCACGTAGAGCAGCTTTGAACCCTCGAAATTGCGCTTCAACTGCGCTGCATTGGCGGCTTCGCGCATCAGGTCGAGTTCATCGAGGATCGTCCGGCGATACTCGGCGACGACCTCGCGAGGGCGCAGGCGCCGCGACTGTTCCCAGTACTGGTCGGCGAGCGCGGCGAGCGCTTCGAGCACCTCGAGGTCGCGTTCGATCACCGCCCGCATGCCGGGGCGCAGGATCTTGACGACCACTTCGGCGCCGTCCTTGAGTTTCGCGGCATGCACCTGCGCAATCGATGCCGCGGCGAGCGGCGTGTGCTCGAATTGCGCGAAGACCTCGCCGAGCCGGG